>NZ_JBILJQ010000142.1:0-5434 GCF_044377145.1 Aquimonas sp. | reverse complement strand
CGGCGGAAGATGTTTCTGGCGGGCGAACCCGCAACGGCTTTGGCATGGGAGTCTCCGAACAAAGCCGCCCTAGAATGAGAGATAACGTGCTGCGTCACTGTCTCGTGGAGTGTAGGCGCGTAGGGCTCCGGAATTCGGCAGGGAAGGATCGCAGCAACAGCAGGCGATCTTCCCGGCGCCACCGCTCGCGGTTTGCCTGTGTCGCCGAGTCCTCGTCAAGGTCAGCGAGGTAAGGGCTCCAACCAACGGCCGCTTCTTCAAGCATGCTCCGCTGCGGGGCGTCGAGATGCGGCACAAGCGCCTCTACAAGCGCCCACGTCTCGGTACATCGATCGCGTGCCCCCAGTGCCATCCGACGCGGATCGGAAAGGAGGAACTCGAGCGCAGCCTGTGGCTCACGATGGGCGATCTGCGCGAGACCCCGAGCAAGAAGCTGTTGCACTAGGGAGATATCGGTCCCGCCATGCCGCCCGACCAAGGCGAGAAACTCAGCCGACGCACTGATGGCCCAGGCGCAAAGCGCCGCATCTATGGCACGTACCAGTTCGTATTCGCCGATGCGTTCGTCTTCGTCGCCGAATTCGACGTCGATGGCACGGGGGCGATATGCGTTCTTCACCGAGACCACGCCATACGCGAGCCCCGAGACAGCACTCACGAACCAAGACCAGATTGCCTCAACGAAGGCCCTCGGCGCCGCAGTAGCGATCTTTCCTACGGAGTACAGCTCAGACCGAATCAGAGCAGAGCTTCGGCGAGACCCGCCACGTGATGGACAGTCGTCGCCGTGCGTCGTACTCGACTGCGCGAGCCGTTCACTGCGTTCAAGCTCATCTTGGCGCGCAAGCCAAGCACCAAGCAGTCTGGGCGCCTGCTCTGGCAGGGCACTACTGATCTCCACAAAGATCGTGGATCAACTGCATCAGCAGGCGCAGCCGCGCCGGCTTCTGCACCACCATGCCCGCCAACGCGTCAAGCTGGTCCACCAGCACGACCACCTTGCGGTCGAACGCTAGGCGGCGAACGCTGGTGGCAAGGTCCGTTGCCGCTGGAAGACCAAGCTCGCGCGCGAGACTGTGTTCGTCGCAAACCTCCTCCGAGATGCGGTCAGCCTTGATCGGGACGACCAGCAGATCCTGTCTCGAACAGACCTCGGCAAACCTCGCTAGTAGTGCAGATTTGCCTGAGCCTGGGACGCCAAGCAAGAGGATGACGCCGTGCGGCTCTGTCACCACAGCGTCCACGATTTGATTGAGCTCGGGACGCGCCAACCAGCGACCCCGTTCATCGTTTGTCGTCCGTTGTGGCCACGAGAGCAGCGCGCGAGCTGATCCGGATCCGCGTAACGCGGACACAAGGTCCGTCAACGAGATGACTGCGGCTTGCGACTCGCTGTGTACAAGGGCGCCGAACTCGGATCGCATCAGGCTCGTCAGCAATTCTCCGTCGTTTCGGAAGCTGATGTTCGCGTGGACGTTCAAGCCGACCAGCGTATCCAGATGCCCCTGGGAAGGGCTCGCGGGCATTTCGCGTTCACTGCCCGGCAGGATCGGGTCGGGCGGATCGCTTACCTCTTGTGCAACGACAAAAATCAGCGGTCGTCCACCGCCGCACTGATGCCGACGGAACAGCGCGAGAAAGACTTCCCACTGCGTGTACGTCCAGCCAGCACAGGCCAAGCTCTTCTGGTTAAGCCAAGCCTTCAGCTCAGCGTGCCGAGCAAGCAGCTCGTCGATCATGCTTTGGGGCGGCTGGGATCCAAGCTCCACGCCAACCACGTGGATCACCGCGTCAGCGTTCTTGATGAAGTCCCACAGCTTGTCCAGCGTGGTCAGACCGGCGTCGTAGCCCTCGAGGTCGGTAGGTGTCTTGATCACCGCACTTGGCAAGGGCGCTAGTTGTGATCGCAGCACTTCGTCCAGATGCCCGAACTCGCTGCTGACTCGGGAGAGGAAGGTAATCGTGCCTGGCATCGGCGGGCTCGTTGGATGAGGTGGAGCTGCGGCGGGAAACACTGTGGTCTCTGCGATGCCATTCGAACTATGCTGTCGACGGTGTCAACTACGATTTGCAGAGCACGCCTGGATGGCTCCAGCTCGATTGTCGCCCCAAAGATCGCGCTGCAGGCGGTGGAGATCCGTTTCTTGAATCGCGGAGGAAAGCGCAATGCAAACGTGCTTCGTGATTATGGGCTTCGGCAAGAAGACCGATTTTAGACAGTCGAAGGACTTCGATCTCGACAAGACCTATCGAACGATCATCCGCCCTGCTGTGCTCGCCGCCGGCCTTGAATGCGTACGCGCAGATGAAGAGCTGTCGGCGGGCCTCATCGACGTTCCGATGTATCAGCGGCTGCACACCGCTGATGTCGTGATTGCGGACCTGTCGACGTCCAACCTCAACGCCATGTACGAGTTGGGTGTGCGGCATGTTCTCAAGCCTCGCACGACCATCGTCATCGCCGAGGAGGGATTTCAGAATCCTTTCGATACAAGCCATCTCCGTATCCTTCGCTATCAGCACTTGGGGCCTGGCATCGAGTTCGAAGAGGTCGAACGTGTCCGTGCGGTCCTGGTGGACATGATTCAAGCTGCCTCAGGTGCCGCACAGGCGGACAGTCCCGTGTACACCTTCCTGCCCTCGCTTCAGCCACCGGCGTTCGCCGCGGCGATACCGACGAAGATGGACGGCGTTCCAGCCCCGGGCCATCCGACCTTCGCCGCTCAGATGGCTGAGGCTATGGCGGCAAAGGCTGCCGACAACTTCGAACAGGCCTGTGAGGTACTGCAGCGCGTACGCGACGCACAGGGCGAACGCCCTGACGCCTATGTCGTCCAACAGCTGGCGTTGGCGACCTACAAGTCCAAACGGCCCAATCCGCCCCAAGCGCTGTTCAAGGCAAGGGAGATCCTGCGAGTGTTGAAGCCCGAGCATTCCAACGACCCTGAAACGCTCGGCCTTTGGGGCGCGATCCATAAACGGCTGGCTGAACTCCCCGCGGATCAGCTGAGCGATGACGCCCGCGCCAACGCTTTGGAGACCGCGATCACCGCGTACCAAAAGGGTTTCATCCTGCAGGACGACCATTACAACGGCATCAACTACGCCTTCCTGCTTGATTCTCGCGCGAAATCACTGGAGGGCGAGGAGCGTATCGCGGACCGAGTGGAGGCCCGGCGAGTCCGCAAGCGGGTCGTGGCGCGCGCTCGACAGATGCTTTCGACCGGATTCAGCCACCTGCAGGATCCAGTCGTTGAGGCCGAGCAACGTTTCTGGGTGAGAGCCTCATTGGTTGAAGCACTGTGCGGCTCGAACGCGCCCGAAGCGGACGCTGAACTCGCTTTGCTGAAGGCGGGAGGCGCACCGCAGAACTGGATGCTGGCCAGCCTGCAAGCGCAGCTGGGCGCACTGCGGGACCTGCAGCGCGACTCAACGTAGCCATGCTCGTCGCAGCGGGCACCCGCCACGCGCCTCGCATCGGTCCAGCACGGAAGCCCGATTCCTTCGATTCAAGAGTCCTGCAAAGCGAGAATCCCATGCCCTACCAGACCCTCACCCGTGACCAACACTTCCAGAGCCCCGGCCCCAAGCGCATCCTCGCGCTCGACGGTGGTGGCCTGCGCGGCATCGTGTCGCTGGGCTACCTGAAAAGAATCGAGACGCTGCTGCGCAGGCGGCATGGCGATCATCCGGACTTTCGCCTGGGCCACTACTTCGACCTGATCGCGGGCACATCAACCGGCGCGATCATCGCCGCCGGTCTGGCGATCGGGCTGTCGGTCGACGAGCTGATCGAGCACTACCTGAATCTGGGCCGCCAGGTGTTCAAGGCCAGCGTCTGGCGCAACGGTCTGCTACGCGATCGCTATGACGAAGCCGAGCTGATCGCGGAGCTGAAGCAGGTCTTCGGCGACCGGTTGCTAGGCGACGCCAGCCTCTGCACCGGCCTGTTGATCGTCACCAAGCGCATGGACACCGGCAGCCCGTGGCCACTGGGCAACAATCCAAAGGGGCGCTACTTCGCTGCCAGGGCAGGCTCCAGCTCGATTGCCAATGCGGACTACCCGCTGTGGCAGGTCGTACGCGCCTCGACCGCCGCGCCCACCTTCTTCGCCCCAGAGAAGATCACCATCGCGCGCGCAGCCGGCAAGGACACGGTAAAGGGTGAGTTCGTCGATGGCGGCGTTAGCCCGCACAACAATCCGGCACTGCAGGCGCTGATGTACGCGACGCTGGACGGCTTCAAGGTCGGCTGGCCCACGGGGGAAGATCAGCTGCTGATCGTATCGGTCGGCACCGGCGCGAGCGATCCCTCCAAGCCAAGCAGCAAGGTGGTGGCGAAGGCCGGCATCAATGCGCTCACATCGCTGATGGACGACTGCGCCACCCTTGTCGAAACGCTGATGCAGTGGCTGTCCAACACCCCAGGCGCAAACAGCATCGATCGCGAGATCGGCAACCTCGGCAACGACCTGCTCGCCGGCAAACCCAGCTTCAGCTATCGCCGCTACCAACTCGACCTGACCCGCGCAGGTGTCGATGCCCTCATGCCCGGCATCCCGGACAAGACCCTGGCCTCGCTACCCGAAATGGACAAGCCCGCCAACCTCGACCTGCTCAAGGAGCTTGGTGAGCTGGCCGCCGCTGCGGTTCGCAACGATCACTTCCCCGCCGCATTCGACCTACCCAAGCCACCCGCCAAAGACGACACCCTGAAGACTTACCGGCGCCGCGACCAGACCACGGTGATCGCAATACCGCTCAACCTCGAAGCAAAGCCCGAAGCGGAAGTCGGCAGCAAACTCTTCAGCTACCACAAATGGGACGCCCGCCAGACCTGCAAGCGCGGCGACTGGCTGGTGCACAACGGCGACGACGTCTACACCGTCGACCGCGACACCTTCGCCCGCACCTACTCCGAAGTAGCGCCCGGCCAGTACCGCAAGACCGCTCCGGTCTGGGCAGAGCGTGCCGAAAAAGCCGGCGAAATCGTCACCAAGGAAGGCAGCACGCGACACAAGGCGGGCGACTATCTGGTCTACAGCCAGGCCGACCGGAAAGATGGGTATGCGGTGACGGCGAAGAAGTTCGTGGAACTCTATGAGGCGATAGATTGAGCTTGTCCGTTGGCATCGTTCCAACAGAAGGCCTACAGCGTCTGCGGAATGCGCGGAAAGGTTCAATGAGCTGATGCTGGGAGCCGCCTGCGAAAGCGCGCGCGCGTGACTCGCGTGTCATGCATACGGATCATTCCTTCGCGCCGCGGAAGCGCGTGGCCGTCAGCACCAGTGAATGACTTCGTCGCGAGTCTCTGCCCTACGCGCCTACACTCCACGAGACAGTGACGCAGCACGTTATCTCTCATTCTAGGGCGGCTTTGTTCGGAGACTCCCATGCCAAAGCCGTTGCGGGTTCGCCCGCCAGAAACATCTTC
>NZ_JBILJQ010000002.1:0-212107 GCF_044377145.1 Aquimonas sp. | reverse complement strand
TTCTTGTGCAGGCGAATGTTCATGCAGTCCTCGGAGCGGAAAGCTCGGTCAGCAGGCCAACCAAGACCTCTCGTCCGACCAGCAGCGCTGACCGATTATGCAGGATGCATTCGTCCGGGATGCGACAGATAGCCCGAGCTGGTCAGCCCCGCTGGAAGGCAGCTTTGTCTCCAGTCTGCGACCGCTGACGGCCGGCAAGCTCCTGCTGACCACGCTCGACAAGGGCATCGGCGTGCTCGACGGCGAGCAGCTGCGACTGTTCGGGCTGGCCGATGGCCTGCCGTCGGCGAACGGCTGGACGTCCGATCTGATTGATCAACAGGTCTACGTCAGTACCAATGATGGCGCCTACCGGTTGCCGCTGGCACGGCTGCTGGTGCCGGCAGGCGAAGCCGGTCTGCAGGCCGAAGTGGTGGTGCGGGCGATCAACCGCGCCCGCGGTGATCAACGCATGGGCTGCTGCAACGGCGGCGGCCAAGCGCGCAGCGCGCGTCAGGGCGAGCTGCTCTACTTTCCGACCACCAATGGCCTGATCCGGCTCGATACCGCGCGGATTCCGCCGGCGCCCGATCGACCGAGCCTGGCGATCGAGCGCGTCGATGCGATCGGCCGGCAGCTGGCGTTTCCGACCGCGGTCGAGCTGACTGAGAGCCCCCGCGATCTCGACATCCTGTTCGCCGGCATCAGCCTGAGGCACGCCGCCGAGATCGAGTTCCGCTACCGCCTCGCCGGCTATCAGCAGCGCTGGATCACTGCAGTCGACCAGCGCGCCGTTTACACCGGGCTGCCACCGGGGCGCTATGCCTTCGAGCTGGAGGGACGCTTTCCGGGCCGGCACTGGAGCCGCGCCAGTCAAACGTTGGCGATCAAGGTCGCACCGGTCTGGCACGAGCTGACCCTGCTGCGCACTCTGCTGGTGCTGGCTGCCGCCGGCCTGGTCGTGCTCGGCTGGCGCTACAGCCTGCGTCAGGCTGCCGCGCGCCGGCATGCGCTCGAGCTTGCGGTGCGCGAACGCACCGAAGCCCTGGCGCGTGCGAATGAGCGCCTTCGCATCGCCAACGCCTCGCTGCTGGAGGAAAGCCGCACTGATGCGCTGACCGGCATCGCCAACCGCCGCGCTACGCTCCACCTGCTGTCGGAGTGGCCGCAGTACGCGTTGCTGCTGATCGATATCGACCACTTCAAGCAGCTCAACGACCGCCACGGCCACGGCGTTGGCGATCAGGTGCTGGTGCAGACCGCCGCCCTGTACCGCGAGCGTCTGCCGCCGTCCGTCCACTTCGCACGCTGGGGTGGCGAAGAGTTCCTCGCCCTGCTGCCCAGCCAGTCGATCGAGGATGCCCTGGGCGAAGCCGAGCAACTGCGCGCCGTGGTTGCCGCGACCGCATTCAGCGGCCTCGGCGGGCAAGCGCTGCGGATCAGCTGCTCGATCGGCGTCAGCGTGCACCCGGGCGCCGCCGGCGTTGCCGACTGGCAGCTGGCGCTGGAGCTGGCGGATCGCGCGCTGTATCGCGCCAAAGCCCTGGGCCGCAACCGGGTCGAAGGCGCCAGCCTCGACCTGCAGCCCGGTGAACCGTTGCCATGCGTGGGCGCGATCGATGAACTCGACGCCCTGGTCGCACGCGGCGGCGTGCGCTTTCTACGCCCGCGGGTGCTGAGGTTGGGTTGAGGTCGGGCCGTTAGGGTTCATCGGCTTCCGCAAGCTCGGACCTGCCCCGCGCCAGTCGCGCGAGAAGTACTGCCGGCCCAAGGCAGCCTGTCGGACTTTGGATGGCCGGGCTGCAAATCCGCCTGCGCGGTCCATTCTTTCGCCGGTTCTTGGCCGAGCGCCCACTCGGCCCGCGAATCGTCGAAAAACTGTCCTCGCACAGTCGACTATCGCCTCGCCCCCCAAGCCCGACAGGCTGCTAGCCCGCGCGTGGCCCACCTGCGCCGTCGTGTTCGCCTCAGCCCTCACTCGCAAGGCGGGGCGCGCGGCAATGACCGAGCCCCCGCAGCCCCTGTGTAGACTGCGCCGCGATCCCATTCGCGATCCGAGCTCGCATGTCGAACGACACTCCAAACCCGGCCCTCGACACCCAGCGCCTGCGCCATCTCGACCCCGATGGGGTGGCCTCGCAGCTGCGCGATGTGGCCCCGGCTGAGGCCGCGGAAGCGCTGGTGCATCTGACCCACGGTCAGGTTGCCGAAGTCATGGAGCGGCTGCCGGAGGCGCAGCGCGCTGCGATCAGTGCGCTCGGGGTTTCCGGGCTGCCCGACGCTGGCGGGCTCGACTTTCCGGACGGCAGTGTCGGCCGCCTGGTCGAGCGTGCGCCGGCGGTGTTCGGCCCCGATCTTCGCGTCGATGCAGCGATTGCTGCGCTGCGCGGGATCGTCGCCAAGCGCATGGTCATCTACGTGTTCGTGGTCGATGCCGCGCAGCGGCTGCAGGGCGTGGTGGCCTTCCGCGAGCTGGTGTTCGCGCGGCCCGAACAGACCTTGGGCGAAATCATGCTGCGTCAGCCGTTCTTTCTGCGGCCGACGCTGACGCTCGAAGACGCCATGCGCGAAGTGGTGACCCGCCACTATCCGGTCTACCCGGTGTGCACGGACGACGGCCGCCTGATCGGCCTGGTGGCGGGCGCAGTGTTGTTCGAACAGCAGGCCTTCGAGATCTCGGCCCAAGCCGGTGCGATGGTCGGTGTGGAGCGCGAGGAGCGTTTGGCCACGCCGTTGCTGCGCAGTTTCCGCTTCCGCCACCCGTGGCTGCTGATCAACCTGCTGACCGTGTTCCTGGCTGCCGGCGTGGTGGGTTTCTTCGAGAAATCGATCGATCAGCTAGTGGTGCTGGCGCTGTTTCTGCCGGTACTGGCCGGCCAGTGCGGCAACCTCGGCGCGCAGTCGCTGGCGGTGACATTGCGCGCGATGACCCTGGGCGAAACCCGCCAGATCCGGGTGCTGCGCCTGGCCCTGAAGGAAGCCGGCCTCGGCCTGCTGAACGGCGTGCTGACCGGCCTGCTTGCCGGTGCCGCCATGTACTGGCTGGCCGGGCGAGACCCCAACAACAGCGGCGACCCGCTGCTGCTGGCGGCGGTCACCGTGGCCGCGATGAGCATCGGCTGCGCGCTCTCCGGCGTCGCGGGCGCGATGGCCCCGCTGCTGCTCAAACGCGCTGGCGCCGATCCCGCCACCGCCTCGGCCATCCTGCTCAGCACGGCCACCGATGTGTTGAGCATGGGGCTGTTCCTGGGCCTGGCGACGTATGTGGTTTTGTAACGGGAATGGGGAATCGGGAGTGGGGAATCGCCAAGACGCCCGGACGGGATGTTTCGCCTCGCGCTGGTTTGATCAAGCGCCCGCGCTGGCAATGCTCGCGCCGCGCGCCCTACCGTGCCGCGACGCTCTGACGATTCCCCACTCCCGATTCCCCATTCCCGGCTTTTACTGCACTGCAGCGTGCGTTGTCCCCTGAACACTGCTTAAAATCACGTCCGCGGTCACCGGCGCTAAAGACGTCTGCCGCGAACCCTGGGGAGGGAGAGGCCCGCTTCGTGATGAACGAAGCGGGCTTCGTTCGTTTTGGGGACTCAGCTCGGGTCACCCTGCGCCCCGCCGCGGCGGGCTTGCCGGAACGCATCCGGTCCGATCAGCCGGAATGATCTGACCGGTGGCGCGCGTTTCGATCGTCCCGCGCCACCGGATACAGCAATCGCGAGCGCGCTCAGCCCGGCGCTGCTGTCATCCCCAATCCTGCGTTCTGCCAGGCCGTGCGCACGCTGCTTCGTGCCTGTTCCGGTGCGGCGTGCTCGGCCACCAACCGCGGTCGGCCGTCGAGGGTGCAGGCCAGGCCCAGGGCCAGCAGTTCGGTGTGGGCATTGGTGAGTGCGGTGGACTGTTCGGGCGTGAGCCAGCCGGCGACGGCGCAGGCCTGGATCAGGCGCGCGCTGTCGCGGGCCTGCAGCAGGGCCGGGTGATCGGCGCCGAGGCTGAGCACGCCGGCCTGCAGCAGGAACTCCAGATCGACCAGGCCGCCGTCGCCCTGCTTCAGGTCGAATTCGCCGGCGCGGCTGCGGTCCAGCGCTTCGCGCATGCGACGGCGCATCGCCGCGACTTCGCGCAGCACTTCGCTGCGGCTGCGCGCCTCGCCCAGCACGCGCGCGCGGATCGCCTCGAACTCGCCGCCGATGCCGGCATCGCCACAGACGTAGCGTGCCCGCACCAGGGCCTGCTTTTCCCACAGCCAGGCGCGCTCGCGCTGGTAGGCCTCGAAGCTGGCCAGGGTCGAGATCAACATGCCCTTGCTGCCGTCCGGGCGCAGCCGCAGGTCGACCTCGTACAGGCGCCCTCCGGTGGTGGTGGTGCCGAGCCAGGCGACCAGCTTTTGCACCAGCCGCTGGTAGTAGCGCAGCGGGTCCAGCGGCCGCGCGCCGTCGCTCTCGGCGCCCTCCGGCGCGCGGTACAGAAACACCAGATCCAGATCGGAATTGAAGCCCAGCTCTTCGGCGCCGAAGCTGCCGAAACCGAGCAGCGCGATTCCGCTGTCGGCCAGTCGACCGTGGCTGCGCGCGACCTCATCGGCGGCGCTGGCGAGCAGGCGACTGACGATGACCTCGGCCAGCCAGGCCAGCTGTTGCGCGCTGTCGGCCGCGGCCTGGCCGCCGAACAGGGTGGCGCGAGCGATCCGGAACGCGACGCTGTGGCGGAACTCGTTCAACGCCGGAAGCAACAGCTCCGGGTCGTCGGCGGGTACTTCGATCAGTGCATGCGCGAGCTCGGCTTCGATTGTTGCGCGGCTGTCCGGTGCGCCCTGGCTGCGGGTGTCGAGCAGATCGTCGAGCAGCAGCGGATGCGCGGTCAGCCGCTCGGCCATCCAGGTGCTGGCAACGAAGGTATCGAGCAGGCGCGCGCGCGCCGGGGCGCTTTCATCGAGCAGGGCCAGATAGCTGGAGCGACGCAGCACCGCATGCAGGAAGTTCAGCACCCTCTCCAGCAGTTTCACCGGCTGGGCGCGGCCGTGCAGTGCCTCCAGCAGGGCCGGCACCAGACGATCCAGCCGCGCCCGCGCGCGCGCCGACAGCTGCGCCCGCACGGGGCTGCGGGCGAACTGCAGCAGCCGCGCCTGCGCCTGTTCGGCCGGCTCCAGCCCGGCCTCCTGCAGCATCGACAGCGGCGGCTCGCGGTCGATCTGGCGCCAGTAGTCCTGCAGCAGGCCGGCGCGCGGCGAATCGCCGAGCGCGCGGCCGCTGTCGAACACTTCGGCAAAGGCCGCACTCACGCAGGCACGGTGCAGATCAAGCTGCTGCAGCAGCGCCTCGAAGTCAGCAAAGCCCAGCCCGCGCGCCAGCCGCAGGCGCTCGAACGCATCCTCGGGCAGGCTGTGGGCCTGCGCCTCGCGGGCCATCTGCAGGCGGTTCTCGACGTGGCGCAGGAAGCGATAGGCGGCGCGCAGTTCATCCGCGCGCGCAGGCTCGACATGGCCGGCATCACGCAGCACGCTCAACGCTGGTTCCAGGCCACGCGCGCGCAGGGCCGGCTCGCGGCCGCCGCGGATCAGCTGCTGCAGCTGGACCATGAACTCGATCTCGCGAATGCCGCCGGGGCCGAGTTTCAGGTGATCCGCCAGCTCACGTCGGCGCACTTCGGCGTCGATCATCGCCTTCATCTCGCGCAGGCCTTCGAACGCGGTGTAGTCGAAATAGCGCCGGTAGATGAACGGTCGCAGCTCGCGCAGAAAGTCCTCGCCGGCCTCGATGTCGCCGGCAATCGGGCGCGCCTTGATCCAGGCATAGCGCTCCCAGTCGCGTCCCTCGCGCTGGAAGTAGTGCTCCATCGCCGCGAACGACAGCGCCAGCCGGCCGGAATTGCCGAACGGCCGCAGCCGCATGTCGACCCGATAGACGAAGCCATCATGGGTGACCTCACCGAGCAGGCGGATCAGCTGCTGACCGAGGCGCAGGAAGAAGGCCTCGTTGTCGAGCGCGCGCGCGCCGTCGGTTTCACCTGCGCGTGGAAACGCGAACACCGGGTCGATATCGGAGCTGAAGTTCAGCTCGCTGCCGCCCTGCTTGCCGAGCCCGAACACCACCAGCTGCTGCGGGCTGCCATCGGCCGCGCGCGGCTGGCCATGACGCGCCACCAGCTGCGCCATCGCGTAATCCAGCGCCAGCTGGCAGCAGCGGTCGGCCAGCTGCGAACTGGCGAGCAGGGTGGCTTCGACGGCGTCGATGCCGGCGACATCGCGCGCGATCTGGCGCACCGATTCGGCATGGCGGTAGCGCCGCAGCGCGCTCATCGCGGCGGCTTCATCCAAGCCCTCCAGTGAGGGCACCGCTGCCTGGCTGTGCAGGCTGTGCATCAGCGCCGGCTGCTTGCGCAGCTGCTCGAAGGCGTAATCGGAGGCGATCAGCAGGCGGTCCAGTGCGGACCCGATCGGCCCGGCCAGCAGGGCATCGAAAGCGACCGGGTCGGCCTGCTGCAGACGGGCGCGGCGCTCGCTGAGCAGCTGGGTGATTTCGGGCTTAAGGTGGGACACGCGGCACTCCAGGGTTTGCTTGGGGCTTAGCCGACCCGGTCGGCGTAGAGGCAGTCTAGTGCGCCCGAAGACAGGCGCATCGGCTGCACCCACGCCGGGCCGGTCGCAGCAACCTCACAGCATCGAATCATCTTGGCTGAGCACATTCCGTCGCGCAGCGCGCACGTTTCGTCCAACGCGAACATTGCGGCTTCGTGGTCTGGATAAGGTGCGCGTCGCACCGACCGCGACGCATCGCGTTCGCGACCCGTGCGCCGGGGCAGGCCAATCGCATGGCCTGTCACACCTCGAACCACTTCACCCAAGGATCCGCCATGAAAACCTCAATCTCGCTCGCCGCGCTGTCCGTCGCCTTTGCCGCATCCTTCGCCGCCGCTGCTGCCGAAGCCCCCGCCGGAAGCTCAGGTGCCGCAGTCGCCGCGGGCGACACCGTGCATTGCTACGGCATCACCGCCTGCAAGGGCCAGAACGACTGCAAAACCACTGACTTCGCCTGCAAAGGCAACGCCGAGTGCAAGGGCCAGGGCTTCAAAGCGGTGAACGCCAAAGAATGTCTGGACCAGAGCGGCACCATCGGCGACATCGTCGCGCGCTGATGCCCGGTGCGACGCGGCCCCGCCAAGGCGGTGGCCGCGTCTTCGGACAGAAAATCATGCACAACGCGACGAGCTCCGCACTACTCTCCCGTTCGCCCGGTTTCGGCCTTGGACTGCGCGCCCAGCATTTCGCCGACTTCGCGGCTTGCCGTCGCCGCGTCGATTGGCTGGAGATCATCTCCGAGAATTTCATGGTCGCCGGTGGCAAGCCTTTGAGGTGGCTGGATCAACTGCGCGCCGACTACCCGATGGCGATGCACGGGGTCACCCTGGCGATCGGCGGCAGTGAACCGCTCGACTTCGAGTATCTGCGCGGGTTGCGCGAGCTCGCTGAGCGGGTCGAGCCGCTGTGGGTCTCGGATCACCTGTGCTGGGGCGGCTTCGGCGGCGTCCACGTGCACGACCTGCTGCCTCTGCCCTACACCGCCGAAGCGCTGCGCCATGTCGCGGCGCGGGTGCGCCAGGTGCAGGACTTTCTCGGCCGCCGTCTGGTGCTGGAGAACGTCTCCAGCTATGTGGAATTTGCCGACTCGGAGATGAGCGAATGGGCTTTTCTCGATGCGCTCTGCCGTGAATCCGACTGCCTGCTCCTGCTCGATGTGAACAACGTCCACGTCAGCGCGGTCAACCACGGTTTCGATCCACTGGAGTTTCTGCGCAGCCTGCCTCTGGACCGCGTACAGCAGATCCATCTTGCCGGCCACTGCGTGCGCGACGGCTATCTGATCGACACCCATGACGCCGCGGTGGCCGACCCGGTCTGGCGGCTGTACGAACACTTCATCGAGCAGGCGGGCGCGCGCGCCACCCTGATCGAGCGCGACGACAAGCTGCCGCCACTGGCAGAACTCGAAGCCGAGCTCGACAGCGCCCGTCGGCGATCGTCCGCGGCAGCATCACTTCACCCGCAGCGCAGCGCCGCATGAGCGCCCTCGCCGGGCTGCAGTCGCGCTTTGTCGACGCCGTGCTTGGCACGGCCGATGCGACGCCCCCGGCGATCCGCAGCAGCGCCCGCTTTACCGCGCAGCAACGGCTCGGCGTGTACGCCAATGCCTACCGCCGACGATTGATCGAAGCGATGGGCTCGGTGTTCGAGCGCTGTTTACAGGTGATGGGTGAACAGGAGTTCGAGGCGCAAGCCTTGGACTACGTGGAATCGCATCCGCCGGCCAGCCGCGCGCTGCGCTGGTACGCCGACGACTTTCCCGAGTGGCTGCAAAGCCGCGTTTCGGCGCCGGCGCGGATGGCGGATCTGGCGATCATCGATCGCGGTCTGCGCCGAGCCTTCGATGCCGCCGATGCACAGGCGCTCGGCCGTGATGCGTTGCTTGCACTGGCGCCAGACGAGTGGGCGCAGATGCGTCTGCGCTGGCACCCCGCGCTTTCGGTGGCACGCTGCGCCGTCGATGCCATCGGCCTGTGGCGCGGCGAAGCCGAAGCTGCTGTAGACGGACGTGTCGAGACCACAACGACCGCGCTGGCGTTCTGGCGCGACGAGGAGCAGACCCTGTTTCGCAGCTTGGTCGAACCCGAGGCAGAGCTGCTGCAGCGGCTGCGCGCCGACGCTCCGCTGGCTGAGGCCTGTTTGCAGGGCCCGAGCCCGATGCCGATCGCAGCGGCTGCCGCTGCCCTGCTGAGCTGGGTCGATTCAGGCTGGTTGGTCGCGATCCGCACAGCCGATGGCGACTAGGCGCGATATGTCGGCGCGTCTGGCGCGCGCACTCAAATGGATGGGCGATGCCCCTTGGCCGCTGCTGATCGCCGGCATGACCCTGAGCTTCAGTCTGTTCGGCCTGGCAGCCTGTCGGGCTTTGGGGGTCGAGGCGAAAATCCGACTGCGCGAGGACAGTTTTTCGACGATTCGCGGGCCAATAGTGGGCTCTCTTGGTCAAGAATCGACGGAAAAATGGACCGCGCAGGCGGATTTGCAGCCCGGCCAACCAAAGTCCGACAGGCTGCTAGCCACCGCCAATCTGTTTCTGATGCTGCGCGCCAACCTGCGCTTCATCGGCGAGCACGGCCTGCTCGCGCTGCAGAGCGGTGGTGCATTGCAGCTCGCCGGGCTGGTGCTCACGGCCTACGGCGGCATGCTCGCCTTCGCGTTCGCGAAATGGTTCGAATACCGCTTCATTGATCGACTGTCGAAGTGGACGGCTCGACATGCCGTCCGGCCTGACGAATCGAGCGCGCCAGTGAAGACGCCGACGCATAGCCCACCGTGCGCGCCACCGCCTTCGCCGGCACCCCCTGCGCCAGCAGGCGTGCGCCGAGGTCGTGGCGGGCGGCGCTGAGGAACTGCTGCGGGGTCATTGCAGCGACGCGTGCAAAGGTGGCGGCGAAGGCCGAGCGCGACATGCCGGCGGTGCGCGCCAGCGCGGCAATGGTCCAGTGCGCGCCCGGCCGCTCCAGGAAGGCTGCGATCGCTCGCGCCAGCCGCGGCTCGGCGATGGCCGGCAGCAGGCCGGTCGGCACGCCGCCTTCGCTCAGGGTCACGCGCATCGCCTCCATCACGACCGAGCGCAGATACAGGTTCAGCGCCTCGTCGTGACCCGGCCGCAGCTCGCTGATTTCCAGCTGCAGCAATTGAGCGAGGCTGGCGAGACGTGGGTGCAGGCGCAGGTCGAGCCGCATCGGCTGTGGCAGGGCGTGGATCAGCGCCGCCGATACGGCGTCGTTGGGCCGCACATAGCAGCACAGCAGGTGGCAGCCCTCGGCGCCTGAACTGAGCTGATGCGGGCTGGCGACGGGGAACGCGATCAGGCCGGGGGCATCGATCCGCAGCTGGGTGCCGCCGGCCAAGTCGCGGACATGCAGGCAGCCCTCCAGCACAAAGTGGAACTGGGCCGGAGTGTCGGTCCGATCGTAGACCGCTTCGCCGCAGAAGCCGCCGGTATGGAACACATCGGTGGCGAACTGAAGCAGGCGGATCAGGCGCGACAGAGCATCGGCGGTGTCTTCGATATGCGGACGGCGCGCTGCGGGTGACAGCATGATCGGAGTTCCTTTTCACCGGGCCGGCGCGGCCCGCGGCGTGCTGTCGGAACAGGCTGCAGCGCGGCGGCCGCGGAGCCTCCATCCATTCTGACCGCGGCGCGCGCCGGCCCGTCTGAGGCAACTGCGGCACGAGCCGCGCAGGTTCCGCCGCAACGGTCGACACCTTATCCGCTGTCCTGTGGCAATTCTGCAAGCGTGGCGTCGCCGGCTTCGCACAATTCGTCCAACTGCCGATTTGCGCGCACCCGAGTCCCGTAAGGTCCGAGCTTCTGGCGCCCGTGGTCCCTCCCAAGGCGCGGCGTCGGACAACTCCGAGTTCACGATCGACAGGACACCGCCATGAACCAAAGCCACACCGCTGCCGCCTTCGCCCTGACGCTTGCCGCAGCCCTCGCCTTGGCGTCCAGCGCTTCGGCGCAGGCCGATGCGCCCAGCAAGGAGAAGTGCTACGGCGTCTCCAAGGCCGCCGAGAACGACTGCGCCGCCGGCCCCGGCACCAGCTGCGCCGGCACCTCGACCCGCGACTACCAGGGTGATGCCTGGAAGCTGGTGCCTGCCGGCACCTGCAGCGCGATCGAAACGCCGAAGGGCAAGGGCTCTCTGACGCCCGTCGAAGGCCGCTGAGCACGCGCATAAACCCGCGCGAGCCGACGCCATGGCCCTGCCCAGAACCGTAGGCATTGGCCTGAAGTCGAGCCACGTCGAGGCGGTGGTCGCCGGTGGCCACGCGCTCGGCTTCGTCGAGATCCACGCCGAGAACGCGATGGGCGCGGGCGGCCCGGTGCACGCACGTCTCGGTGCAGTGCGTGCGCTGTTGCCGCTGTCGGTGCACGGCGTGGGATTGTCGCTGGGCGGCGCCACTGCGCCCGATGCCGCGCACCTGCAGCGGCTGGCGCGGGTGGTCGAGCGCTTCGAAGCCACCTGCGTCTCCGAGCATCTGGCCTGGTCAACGCACGCCGGAGTCTTCTTCAACGACCTGCTGCCGATCGGCTACGACGACGCCAGCCTGCAGCGCGTGCTCGACCACGTGCAGTGTGTGCAGGAGCGGCTGCGGCAACCCCTGCTGATCGAAAACCCGGCCGTGTGTCTGCGGCTGTCCACGGGCGTGTTCGAGGAGGCCGACTTTCTCGCCGAACTGGCGTACCGCAGCGGCTGCGGCCTTCTGCTTGACCTGAACAATCTGGCGGTCAGCGCCGCCAATCAGGGACAGTGCCCGCACGCCGTGCTGGCGCGGTTTCCGCTGCAGGCCGTGCAGCAGATCCATCTGGCCGGTCACGCTGTGGAAGCTTTGGCCGACGGCAGCGAATTGCGCATCGACGACCACGGCTCGGTGGTCAGCGCCGAGGTGTGGGCGCTGTACGCCGCGGTGCTGGCCCGCTGCGGCCCACTGCCCACCCTGATCGAGTGGGACACCCGCGTGCCCACCTTCGAGACGCTGCTGGCGCAGGCGCAGCACGCGCGTCTGCTGCAGCTGCGCCCGCGTCAGGCCGCCTGAGGTGCCGGCGTTCGCTTTCGAACCGATCGCCAGTGCCCTGCTGCAGGCCGATCTGAACGCCCTCGCTGCGGTTTGGCCGACGCAGGCCTCCGCGCTGGATCGCCAACGCTTCGACGTCCATCGCAACAACGTGCTGCACAGCTTGATCACCGCCCTGGCCGAGGGCTTTCCCTCGGTGCTGAAGCTGGTCGGCGAGCCGTTCTTCACGGCCGTGGCCGCTGCGGCGGTGCGCGCGTCACCACCGCGACATCCCGTGCTGTTGGCCTACGGCGCCGAGTTCCCGGACTTCCTGCAGCACTTCCCGCCGCTGGCCGGTCTGCCCTACCTCGCCGATGTGGCGCGTATCGACGGCCTGCGCCGGCGCGCCTGGCATGCGCCGGACGCAGCGCCGATCGAGCCCGCTGCGCTGGCGTCCTTGTCGATCGAAGCCGCGGCCGAGCTGCGCGTCGGCCTGCATCCCTCAGCGGCGATGCTGGATTCGGCGCATGCGGCGCGATCAATCTGGCAGGCGCAGAACGATGAGGCCAAAGCACAGTTCGACCCGCAGCGCGCCGAATCCAGCCTGATCTGGCGCCGCGGTGAGCAGGTGCGGGTGCGCAGCCTGGATGACGCGGCGAGCGCGCTGGCCGCGTGTGTGCAGGCGCTGCGCCAGTCGCCGCGGCTCGACCAGCTGCTGGCCGAGCCGCCGAGCGAGCCACGGGTCAATCTGCGGGCCGATCCGCTGATCAACCCATCGGCCCATCCGCGAGCCGCTGCGGGTTTCGCCGAGGCCTTGTCGCTGGGCCTGATCGTGCGTGCCGAGGCGGCGACCACCGATCCACTGTTCGACCCCTTCACGTCCCCCAGCAGCGCGACCGCTGTTGTTTCCCTCTCAGCCGAGAGCACGCCATGACGCCCCACACCTTGCCCGCCCCCGGTCGCCTGCTGGCGCCGGTGCACGCTCTGTTCGCACGCCTGCCCGACGATCTGCTGCTGTTGATGGCTCGGCTGTTTCCGGCCGCGATCTTCTTCCAGTCCGGACGCACCAAGGTCGAGGGATTCGCCTTGAGCGAGAGCGCGGTGTTCCTGTTCCAGGAGGAGTACCGGCTGCCGCTGCTCGACCCGACCTTCGCGGCCACGCTGGCGGCGGTGAGCGAGCATCTGTTTCCGCTCCTGCTGGTGCTGGGCTTCTGCACCCGGCTGTCGGCGCTGGCCTTGCTGGGCATGACGGCGGTCATCCAGATCTTTGTGTATCCCGATGCGTGGGCCACTCACGGCGTGTGGGCGGTCGGACTGCTTTGGGTGCTGGCAAAAGGTCCCGGTGCCTAGTCGCTGGACCGTGCCCTCGGCATCGATGGAATGGGTCCGCGCTAGCGCGATGAAGGCAACCGCACCGCACGGTCGAACCGTGAGCCCAGGACCGTCGTGCTCACCCGTGACGTGTGGCGTCGCTTGCGGCCCCTGCAGCGGCGCCGTCTACTCGACCACGAAATCCGTCCCCAGCTGCAGCTTGATCTCCGCAGCACGGCGGCGGCTGACCGGCATTGATCGGCCGTCATGCAGCTCGCAGCGCCAGCCCTGGGCGCCGCGGCGCAGGCGGCGCACAGCGTCCAGCGCGACCCAGTGCGAGCGGTGGATGCGCAAGCCGCGCGCACCGAGTTCGGCTTCCGCCTCCGACAGGCTGCCGAGCACGGTCGCGCGACCGCGGCGGGTGACCACCTGCAGGTAGTGCAGGTCCGACGTGATCGACACCAGCTGGCGGCCGATCGCCAGCGGCAGGCGATCCAGCAAACCCTCGATCGCATCGGCGCGCTCCGCATGGCTCGCCTGGGTCGGGTCCGGGACGGGCGGCTGCGGATCGAATTGGCTGCGCGCGTGATTGACCCGAGATGTCGCTGGCAGGTCGTCAGCGTGGGCATCGGCCTTGGAATGGGCGTCGGCATCGGCGTCGCCTTGAGCGTCGGCGTTGATCGGGGGGTCAAGACCGGCTTCCGGGTCAGGGTCCGCGCTGCAGGCGTTGCGGAGGCGCGCGTCCGCTCGATTGTCGCGATCAGCGCGGTCGTCGCTGCGCACTGCCGCGCGCTCGATAACGTCCTCGGCGTCTCTCGGTGGAGCGGCAAGGCTCAGCTGCGGCTGCGACACCTGCAGCATCGGCATCGCGTTGATCAGCAGCCAGGCCGGCAGATAGCTGGGCAGCAGGGCCAGCCATTCCGCCGCCAGCGCGCGCGCGCCGCCGGCGGCCTCCCAGGTATCCAGCCAGTCATCCGCGGGTTCGGGCGGGGGCGCCGGCAGCAGGGCTTCCAGGCCCAGCGCGATGGGCGCAAACAGCGTTGCGCCGGCGAGGCCGCTGAGCACCAGCGCCGTCCACGGTCTGCGCCCCAGCCCAGGGCGCAGACCCAGCAGCAGGCGGATGGCGAGCAGCGCGCAGAGCATGCCCAGACCGATGTGCGCCGCCCAGGCCGACAGGGCCATGAAGAAGCCAAGGTGCGCGGTCGGGGGCGGCTGCAGGGCTGCGAACAACATGGCCAGCAGCGCGGTGAGCGCGGCGATCTGCGGCCAGAAACGGGGCGGGTCGGTGAAAGTCGAAATCACGAAAATTAAGAGCGCGTGCGGCGCATCGCCGCTGGTGCACGAAAGCTACCACTGGTGAGCGTCGCCGGCTGTGTACGCCGCCGGCACCGGATGCTGTGCTCGCCCCGGCAGCGTCGCCGGATGAATCCACGGACAGCCACATGACCGCAACACACAAACCGAGCCTGCTCGCCCTGCTTTCAGCCTGCCTGTGGGCAGCGACGCCCAGCCCTGCGGCCGCCGCCGAGCGCGGCTGGTACGCGGGGGTTCTGACCGGCCTCAGCGGTCAGTCGGATCAGACCCTGCGCCTTGAAGGCAGTGCGCCCGAAACCGGCAAGGCGGCGTTCTCCAGTGGCCTGCTCGCCGGTGGCGCGGTGGGCTATCGATTCGAGAGCGGCTGGCGACTTGAGACGGAGTTCACCTACCAGAGCGTTGACCGCGACCGCGCCGTGTTCAGCAACCCTGCGCTGCAGGGCGAGGGCAACTACGCCTCGACCGGCTTCGCGCTGAACGCGCTTTATGAGTTCGACCTGTTCGGCTCGCCGCGCGCACGCAGCTACCTCGGCGCGGGTGTGGTCGCCCTGACCGAGGTCGACATCGACTTTGAAACCACGGCTGGCGAGCGCTCGTTCAGCGGCGACGACAGCGCCCTGCAGCTGCTGGCGGGCGTGCGCTACGACCTCGGTGAGCGCTGGTTTCTCGATCTCGGTCTGCGCCAGCTGCGTGCATCGAGCCTGCGCCTTGAGGGCGAGCGCGACACCCTGGGCCGGGTGCGGGGCGACTACCGGCCGTGGTCGCTGACACTCGGTGCGGGTTGGAGGTTCTGACTCGACGCTTGAACGCCGAGCGATAGCCGGATCACGCGCCACGCGATCGCGTCGCCGGTCAGGTTTGCCGCTGTGGCTGCCTCCGGGTCTGATCTGATCGAGACCTGGCGGTGGCCGGCCCAGCGCGGTGGTGCCGAAACATAACCGCCGCCTGGCGCAAGCGACCGATCCACCTCTGCATTCCCTCCCGCAGTTTGCGCATCCGCCCTCACCTCTGCGGCACACTGCGCGCTGACGCTTTGCGCGGGTTTGTCCATGTCACTCAGTCTGCTGCTGGTGGAAGACCAGCGCGATCTTGCTGAAAGCATCTGGGACTTCTTCGAACGCCGTGGGCACCGTATCGACCACGCCGCCGACGGCGCGCTCGGTCTGCGCCTGGCGATCGACGGCGGTTTCGACGTGATCATTCTCGACCTCGGCCTGCCGCGCCTGGACGGCCTGGAGCTGTGCCGGCGATTGCGCGAAGCCGGCCGCGGCACGCCGGTGCTGATGCTGACCGCGCGCGACACCCTCGACGACAAGCTGCGCGGCTTTGCCGAAGGCGCCGATGATTATCTGGTCAAGCCCTTCGCGATGCGCGAGCTCGAAGCGCGCGTGCTGAACCTGCAGCGCCGCCAGTCCGGCGGCGACGATCGCGTGCTCAGCCACGGCCCCTTGAGCCTGCGACCGGGCCAGCGCAGCTGCCAGCGCGAGGGCGTTGAACTGGCGCTGTCGCCAATTCAGACCCGACTGTTGGAGCGCCTGCTGCAGACCGCGCCGGGCGTGGTGCGCAGCGAGGACCTGCTGCAGGCGGGCTGGGGCGAGATGGCACCGGGCAGCGACGCCCTGCACAGCCAGATCCGCGCCCTGCGTGCGCTGATTGATCGCCCGTTCGCGCAGCCGCTGCTGCACACCGTGCATGGGCTGGGCTATCGGCTGCAGACGACCATCGACTGACAGGGTTGCTGGAGCACGCGCCGCCCGTGGACGCCACTGCTGCGGGCCCGATTCAGTCGATCGGGTCGGAGCCCTCATCGGGCGGGTCTGCGGGCTCTACCGCGTGCGCTCGACCCGCGATGAACTCGGTCGAGGCGAGCAGATACAGCGGCTGGCGCTTGTACTCGAACTGCGCGATCGGCGTCGACGTCGAGTCCAGCCGCAGGCGTTTCGCCCGCACCAGCAGACGACCGTCGGGATGCAGGCGTGCCCACTCGGCGACCGCGGCGGGCGCCAGACCGGTTAGTGGCGACTGCAGGCGACCCGCGTAGTGGAATTCGCCCTGGTAGCGGCCGATGTAGGCCAGCGGCCGGCCCTGTTCCTGCTGGCTCGCCAGCGCGGCGCCGATCGCGGCCATCGGATAGTGCGGCCGCAGGCTCAGCGAGACCGCGGCCAAGGTGCCGGCCAGCAGCAGGCCCGTGATTGCGGCGATCGCGCGCGCCTGCGCCAGGACACGCGAAGAACTCGCCAGCAGCCGCGCCAGCAGCAGCATCGACAGCGCCAGCAGGGGGATCAGGTAGTGCACTTGCTTGCCGGCGACGCCGAGGTGGATCACGGTGCCGAGCAGCAGCGGCGCAAGCAGAAATCGCGCCGGTCGCTCGTACAGCAACGCGGGTGCGCGCCGCAGTGCGCGCCAGACCGGCGGCCACAGGCTCCACGGCAAGGGCAGCAGCAGGATGAAGGGCAGGAAGAACCAGCAGTGCCGCGGATGACCCATCGTGCCGCTGACGCGATCCAGGGTCTGGCCGAACAGCAGCGCTTCACGGAACGCGTCGCCACCGCGCGCGCTGGCCGCCAGCGCCCACCACAGCAGCGGCAATGTCGCCAGAATCAGGGCAAGTACCGCCGCCGGCCAACGCTGGCCCGCGGGCAACTCGGACGGACGCCACAGTGGCCAAGCCAGCATCGGCGCCAGCAGATACATCAGCGCCACCGGCCCCTTCGCCAGCAGTGCAACAGCGCCGGCCAGCGCAAACAGCAGCCAGTCGCTGGCGCGGTTGCGACACAGCGCCACGTGCAGGCTGAGCCAGCTGAGACTTAGCGCAGCCAGCATCAGTACGTCGAACATCACCCCGATCTGGTAGGCCAGCAGATAGGCGCTGCCGAACAGCAGCAGCGGTGCAAGCTCGGCCGCCCCGGGCTGCTGCGGCCACAGCCTCCGCATCAGCTGGCGCAGGCTCAGCACAGTCAGCAGTGCCGACAGCGGGCCGATCAGGCGCGGCCAGGTCTCGCCGACGCCGCCGACCGCCCAGCCGGCGTGGATCAGCCAGAACAGCAGAGGTGGCTTGTGGTGGTAAGGCTGACCGTTGAGCCACGGCAGTACGAAGCCGCCGCGCCACCACATCTCCCAGGCGACCGCGAGGTAGCGCGTCTCATCCACCGGCAGCAGGGGCCTCAGCGCCATCGAAACGGCGGCCAGGGCGATGATGAGCCCGCAGGCCAGACGCAGCTCGGGCGAGGCGAAGCCGCTGTTGTTGCTGGGTGCCGGCGGCACTGGCGCATCGCGCTGCATGGGGTTGCCCAAGTCGGGAGTGAGGGCCTGTACTTTCCGCAGCCGTCGTTAAGTGCGGACGCCGCAGATCCGTCTGCGGATTAACGCCTGCGCCTGTTCAACCGCCGCCAGGCAAGTGCAGGTGCACGCGATTCGGCTGCAGATCCAGCGCACCCCCCAGCCGGGAACACAGACGCTCGACCAGGCGCAGTGGAAAGCCGCGGTCCGAACGCTGCTCAACCAGCGGCAGATCGCCGTCGATGTGGATCTCGACCCCGTCGGCCACCGCCTGCACCCTCAATGCCTGCACGCCGTGGCTGTCGATCAGGCTGCGCAGCAGGTTGAGCAGGGCGGTGCGCAGCCAGTGCACCGGCAGGGCGGGCTGCAGCGCGGCGGCCGGCGGCTGCAGGTTCAGCACCACGCCGCGCGCCTGCGCGCGCGCGGCCAGGCTGGTGCAGACCTCGTCCAGCAGCGCGGCCAGATCGACCGGCGCGGCCAGCGGCGGCGCTCCGCGCGCCGACAGCAGCAGGCCGTCGAGCAACTGGCCAAGGTCTTCGGTGGCGCGATCAATCCGCGCCAGCCGCTGACGCTGCCGGGCGGAGGTCTCGGGGTCGTCGAGCAGCACTTCGGCAGCGCCGCGCAGCGAGGCCACCGGACTGCGCAGCTCGTGGCTGGCGTCGGCGAAGAACGCGCGCTCGGCGCTGGAGGCCTCCAGCAGCCGGTGCTGATAGCTGTCGATGGCGAGTGCCAGGCTGCGCAATCCATCGTCGGGCAGGTCCTGTGCCAGAGCGGTCGGCTGCGGCTGCGGTGACAGTGCATCGACCGCCGCGGCCAGGGTGTTCACGGGTTTGAGCGCACGTCCGGCCAACCATTGCGCGAGCAGCGCCGAGCCGCCGCCGCCGACCAGCACGATCAGCAGGCTGAGGCCAACCAGATAGCGCTCCAATGCCTCGATCGGGTCGAGATCCATCGCATACACCAGGCGCTGCCCATCCAGCTCGAACACCGCCAGATGCAGACCTTCCGCGGCGCCGGGCAAGTGCTCGTGCACGCCCAACGGCATCTGTGCCCAGTCCGCCGGCAGGTTTGCCGGCAGTGCTTCGGCCGGCTGGTACAGCCAGCCGCGCAGTGCGGTGGTGTCAGGCAGGCGAGGTGTCTCGCCTGCTGCCAGCGATCGGCGCACGCCGCTGGCCTCGGCTTCGAGCACAGCGGTCACCAGCAGGTGTTCGTAATCCTCGGCAACAAACCAGGCCAGCACCGCGAAGGCCGCGCTCAGGCACAGGCCGAGCCCGCCCGCGAGCAGGGCGACCCGCCGCTTCAGCGGCAGCGCAGCGAGGGGCATGGCGAGGCGTCGATCGTGGGCGTGGCAAACGGGCCGCTGCGGGTCGAGCCACGGCCGGGGCTGCGTATCGCCCCTGAGCGGAGCTGATCCGGTTCGCAGATCTCGGCGGCGACGCCTTGCGCCGTGGGTTGATCGGTTGGCGCCGCGCTTGCTGCGGCATCCGAATCAACACGGAAGTTCTTAACGGTCGATTCGTACAGTGGCCTCAACATCGAACGAGATCCCTTGGCTGTCGTGACCAGTATCGCCCGCCGCCGCCCGCTGCCACGCGTTTCCGCGCCGCTGGATCTCTGGCTGCTGGCGGGCGCGGCGCTGTGGCTGCTGGGCGTGGGCTATGGGTTGCGTGATCCGTGGCCGGCGGACGAGCCGCGCTTCGCCCTGATCGGCCGCGACATCATCGAGACCGGGCGCTGGTTCATTCCGCATCGCGGGCCCGAGGTGTACGCCGAGAAACCGCCGGTCTTCCTGTGGCTGCAGGCGCTGGCCTATGCGCTGACCGGCAGCTCGCGAATGGGTTTTCTGCTGCCCTCGCTGCTGGCCGCGCTCGGCACGCTGGGCCTGACATGGGATCTGGCCCGCCGCCTGTACGGCCGACAGATCGCGTTCTGGGCGGGCATGGCCCTGCTGCTGACGGTGCAGTTCACCCTGCAGGGCCGGACCGCGCAGATCGACATGGTGCTGGTGCTGTTCACCACCCTCGGCCTGTACGGCCTGCTGCGCCATCTGCTGCTGGGCCCGGCCTGGGGCTGGTATGTGCTGGCCGGGCTTGCGACCGGCATCGGCGTGATCACCAAGGGCACCGGCTTCCTGCCTTGGCTGATCCTGATTCCCTACGCCATCGCCCGCTGGCGCGGGATGTATGGCCTGGCCGATATCCGCGGCGGCTGGCGCTGGAGCCTGGGCCCACTGGCGCTGCTGCTGCCGATTCTGGCCTGGGCCTTGCCACTGCTCTACTTCGCCGCGCAGCCTGGCAATGCCGAGATCGCCGCCTACCGCGACGACCTGCTGCTGCGGCAGACCGTGACCCGCTACGCCAACGCCTGGATGCACATCAAGCCGTTCTGGTACTTCGCGGTCGAGGTGGTGCCGGTGCTGTGGCTGCCGATGTCGCTGATCTCGCTGTGGGCGCTGCCGGCGTGGTGGCGGCGGATCGGTCGTGGCGATGCGCGGCCGTTCCTGCTGCTCGGCTGGATCGCCCTGGTGCTGCTGTTCTTCTCGCTGTCGCCAGGCAAGCGCGGGGTCTACATCCTGCCGGCACTGCCGGCGCTTGCGCTGGCCCTGGCGCCGCTGCTGCCGGGCCTGCTGCGGCGCCCGGGTCTGCAGCGCGGCCTGGCTGTACTGAGCGTGCTGATCAGCGCCGTGCTGGTGATCGCTGCCGGCTGGGCGCTGCTTGGCCAGCCGTCGTTCGCCGCGCGGATCGAACTCGAAAACGGCGTCGCGCCCTGGGGCTGGATCTTCGGCGCCGGTGTCTGTGGGCTTGCCGCCGGGCTGATCTTCTGGCGCCGCGGCATGCTGGCCTTTGCGGTGTTGATGCTGAGCCTGTGGACGGGCTATGGCCTGCTCGGCTTTGCCGGCATGAACGCAGCGCGCTCCGGTGCCGGGCTGATGCAGCGCGCGCAGGCGCAGCTGCCGGCGCACGCGCGCCTGGGCCTGCTGGGCGGTCCCGAGCAGTTCCTGCTGCAGGCGCAGGGCGATGCGCGCGCGTTTGGCTTCCTGACTGCGCTGGCGGTGCAGCGGCAGCGTGCCTACGCCTGGCTGCGCGAATCCCCACAACACTGGCTGCTGCTGCAGCACCCGCACCTGGATGCCTGCATCGATGCGGGCCAAAGCATCGACCTCGGCTGGTCGAATCGACGTCACTGGGTGCTGATTCCGTCTGCGGCCCAGCGCACCGACTGTCCGCAGGCACCCGCGAATACTGGCGCCGAAGTGGCGCCGCCCCAGCCAAGCAACGAGATCCCCCGTGCACAACAGCCCTGAGCTGACCCTGTCGATTGTTGTGCCCGCGCACAATGAGGCCGGCAACCTGGCCGGCCTGGTCGACGAGATCGTGGCCGCCTTCGCTGGCCGCCGCGACTACGAGATCCTGATCGTCGACGACTGCAGCAGCGACGACACCCACCTGCTGCTGACCCGGCTGCAGCTGCGGCTGCCGCAGCTGCGGGTGCTGCGGCATGTGCGCAATGCCGGCCAGAGCACGGCCCTGATCAACGGCGTGCGCGCCGCGCGCGGGCGCTGGGTCGGCACCCTGGATGGTGATGCCCAGAACGATCCCGCCGACCTGCCGCGCCTGCTGGCCGAGATCGAGCGGCGCGATGATCCGGCGCTGAAGCTGATCCAGGGCTGGCGGGTCAGCCGTCGTGACAGCGGGCTCAAGCGTCTGTCCTCGAAGATCGCCAACGCGGTGCGCTCGACCATGCTGGGTGACGCCACCCCGGACAGCGGCTGCGGCATCCGCGTGGTCGAGCGTGCCGCCCTGCTGCGCGCGCCGGCCTTCGATCATATGCATCGATTCATTCCGGCGCTGATCCGGCAGGGCGGCTGGCGGGTCGAAAGCCTGCCGGTGAACCATCGGCCACGCGGCGCCGGGGCTTCGCACTACGGACTGTGGAACCGTCTGGGCGTGGGTATCGTCGATCTGTTCGGAGTGGCCTGGCTGGCACGCCGCAGTCGTCCCACCGAGGTCAACGAGAGCCGTCCAAGCGGGAACGGCGCATGACCGAAACCGACCCGCTGTGGATCGCGATCGGACTGACTGCGCAGGTCGCATTCTCGGCCCGGTTTCTGATCCAGTGGCTGCTGTCGGAGCGGGCCCGGCGCAGCCTGCTGCCGGTGCATTTCTGGTTCTTCAGCGTGATCGGCGCGGTGCTACTGCTGGCCTATGCGGCGCATCAGCGCGACCCGGTGATCGCGCTCGGCCAGGTGGTCGGGCTGGCGATCTATCTGCGCAATATCGAGCTGGTGCAGCGCGCCGGGCGCGGCCGCGCGCTGGCCTTCTACTGGAGCTGGCTCGGTTTGGCCGGCTTGGCGCTGGCGGCCGGACTGCTCAGTCACGAGGTGCCGATCAGCGCTGCCGCCAGCCGCAGCGCGCCGCTGTGGATGCTGATCGGCTTCGTCGGCCAAGTGCTGTTTACCGGCCGCTTCGTTGTGCAGCTGTACTTTTCCGAGCGCGCCCAGGCGTCCGTCAACCCCGTCCACTTCTGGTATCTGTCAATCAGCGGCAGCCTGCTGCTGCTGGCCTATGCGCTCAGCACCGGCGACTTCGTGATCATCCTCGGCCAGAGCTTCGGCATGCTGGTGTATCTGCGCAATCTGGCTTTGCTCCGCAATCAGCGGGCACCTGATCGCCATGGTGAAGACACACCGGAGCTGCCCCTGCATGAACCGAGCGCCGCGAAAACCAACCCCTTGGACCCAGCGGTGGCTGAGCCGCGCGCGCCAATCCCTGAAGCAACGGAAAATGCGGTGGCCCTGCGTTCAAACTGATTCCTACCCAACCAGGAGCACGCTGATGTCGACCGCCCGCTACCCGCGCAGCCTGATTGCACTGCACTGGCTGACCCTGCTGCTGATCGCGGTGGTGTACGCCTGCATGGAGTTCCGCGGTGAGTTTCCGCGCGGCAGCGCGCCGCGCGAGCTGATGAAGGCGACCCACTTCGCCGCTGGCCTCACCGTGCTGCTGTTCGTGCTGGCGCGTATCGTGCTGCGCTTGCGGGGGCCCATACCGCCGGTCACCCCGGCCCTGTCCAGGGTGCAGCAGCTGGCCGCGGGCGCCGGGCATCTGGCCCTGTACGTGTTCATGCTCGGCATGCCGTTGATCGGCTGGCTGCTGCTCAGCGCCGAAGGTGCCGCGATCCCGTTCTGGGGGCTGTCGCTGCCGGCCCTGATCGGGCCGGATCCTGACTTCGCCCACACGCTCGAAGACCTGCACGAGATTGGCGCGACCGCCGGCTATGTGCTGATCGGCCTGCATGCGGCGGCCGGGCTGTATCACCACTACCTGCGCCGCGATGACACCCTGCGGCGGATGCTGCCGGGCGCGCGATGAGCCGCGCCCACCGCGAGCGCCACGCTGGCCACCACACGGGCTGGCTGCGCGCTGCCGTACTGGGCGCCAACGATGGGCTGATCTCCACTGCCAGCCTGGTACTCGGCGTTGCCGCGGCGGGTGCCGAGCCCGCTGCCGTGCTGGTTGCCGGCAGCGCCGGCCTGGTGGCTGGCGCGCTGTCGATGGCCGCTGGCGAGTACGTGTCGGTCAGTTCGCAGGCCGACACCGAGCGCGCCGATCTGGCCCGCGAGCGTCGCGAGCTCGCCGACACGCCTGCGGCCGAACTCGATGAACTGACCGCCCTGCAGCAGGCGCGCGGCCTGGCGCCAGCATTGGCGCGCGAGGTGGCGATCGCGCTGACCGCTCACGATGCGCTGGGCGCGCATGCCCGCGACGAGCTCGGCATCACCGAGCAGCAGCGCGCCCGCCCGCTGCAGGCGGCGCTGGCCTCGGCTGCCGCCTTCGCATTCGGTGCAGCGATGCCCCTGCTCGTGCTGCTGCTGGCGCCAGCGCCGGCCTTGGCTATCGCGGTTCTGCTGACCAGCCTGCTGCTGCTCGCAGCACTCGGGGCGCTGGCCGCCCACACCGGCGGCGCGCCGAAGTTGCGCGGCGCCGCACGGGTACTGCTGTGGGGCGGGCTGGCGATGGCCTGCACCTGGGGTGCGGGCGCGCTGTTTGGCGCCGCGGCTTGATCTCTCCGGCGCCGCCCGGCGGCGCCACTCATTCCCGGATCGCCCGCGTGTCGAGCGTCCCTGCGCGCATCGGCGACACCACCGCGTCGTTTGAAGCCGCGCGCCCCCGACACCCGATTGTTCCGCGGCGCGCCGATCACTCGGCGCTGCCCAGCTGGCCGCGTGCGCGACCCACGCTGAGCTGGGTGCGCAGCGGCAGTGCCAGCAGGCCGCAGCCGATTCCGAGCAGTACCGCTGCGCTGCCCGCGGCTGGCGGCAAGGTCACCGTCTGCAGCAGCTCACCGACGGCCGGTAGCTGGGCGCAGACCAGGCTGGCCAAAGTGAACGCGCTGATCAACGCGGCGGTGCCGCTGCGGAAACCGGTGAGGGCGCAGCTCAAGCTGGCGCTGAAGCCGAGCAGAGCGGCCAGGCCGAGGCTGCGCTGCAGGGCCGGCTGGGCGCCGTCGCCCAGACTGCCGCCCAGGCTCGCCGCCAGCAGCACCGCCGCGCTGGCGAGTGCGCCGATCAGCAGTAGGCCACGCCAGGCGCGCGCGCTGAACAGCTGCCCCGGCGGCAGGCTCACGCCGCGCCGCTGCTGGTGGCCGTCGGCGCGCTGCTGGAAGGCGAGCATGGCGGTCGGGTGGATCACCAGCTCCAGCCAGACGATGTGGATCGGCAGGTACAGCAGCGGGCCACCCAGCGCCGGCACCAGGGTGGCGGTGAGCACGAAAGGCAGGTGGATCATCAGCAGGTAGGCGAAGCTGGCCTGCAGGTTGCGGAACAGCTGTCGGCCTTCGCCGACCGCGCTGACCAGGGTGGCGAAGTTGTCATCCAGCAGCACGATATCGCCGGCCTCGCGCGCGGCCTGGGTGCCGCGTTCGCCCATCGCCACGCCGATATCGGCGGCCTGCAGCGCGGGCACATCGTTGACGCCATCGCCGGTCACCGCCACCACCTCGCCGGCCGCCTGCAGCTGCTGTACCAGGGCCAACTTCTGCTGCGGCAGCGCGCGCGCGATCACATCGGCTGCGGCCAGCGCCCGCGGCTCGGGGCGGTCGCTGTCCTGCAGGCTCAGCACCTGCGGCTGCGCGCCACCGAGGCCGATCGCGCGGGCGATGGCGGCTGCCGTCGCCGGATGGTCACCGGTGATCATGACGACCCGGATGCCTTCCTGCAGACACGCCTGCACGGCCTCACGCACGCCCTCGCGCAGCGGATCGGCGAAGGCCAGCAGGCCGAGCATCTCGAAACCGGCGGCGGGTTCTTCCGTTGCATCGCGCCCAGCGGGCAGCTGCGCTGCGGCACAGGCGATCACCTTCAGGCCTTGCGCCGCCAACTGCTCGGCCTGCTGCTGCCAACCGCTGCGCGTGGACTCGCTCAGCGCGCACAGCGCCAGAATGGTCTCGACTGCACCCTTGCTCAGTGCAGTGTCGGGGCCGCCGTCGGCACCGGCCAGCAGCACGGTTTCGCGGCGGCGCGATTCCGCGAACGGAAACCGCGCCAGCACACGCACGGCGTCGTCGGACGCGGCCGCCACGCGCAGCGCCTGGTCCAGCGGGTCGGTGCTGTCTGCCGTCAGTGCAGCATTCACGCGTGCCAGCAAGGCCTCGCGTTCAAACCCCGGCGCCGGCACCACTTCAGCCAGCGCCAGCCGGCCTTCGGTCAGGGTGCCGGTCTTGTCGGTGCACAGCACGCTGACCCGGCCGATGTTCTCCACCGCCACCGCCCGCCGGACCAGGGCCTGCCGCCGCGCCAGCCGGAATACGCCGACGCCGAGGAACAGGGTCAGCACCACCGGAAACTCCTCGGGCAATGCGGCAATTGCCAGCGTCAGCGCGCTCAGCAGTGCATCCAGCAGACCACGGCCCTGCCACAGCCGGATCGCGAACAGCAGCAGGCACAGGGCCAGAGCGCCGATCAGCAGCGCGCGCACCAGCCCGGCGACCGCCAGCTGCAGCGGCGTGCGTCGCTGCGGCAGCGACTGCGCCAACCGGGCGATTTCGCCGTAGCGGGTTTCGGCGCCGGTGTGCAGTACCCGCAGCTCGCCGCTGCCGGCCAGCACGCGGGTGCCGGCAATGACCCAGTGGCGGGCGTCGGCGCGCGCGCACTCGGCAAGCTCCGCGGTCAGCGCCTCTTTGCGCACCGGAGTCGACTCGCCGCTCAGGCTGGACTCGTCCAGCTGTAGTTCCGACCCCGCGCTGAGCACGCCGTCGGCGGGGCAGTACTCGCCGGGGCTGAGCCGGACCAGGTCGCCCGGCACCAGGCTGTGCGCCGGCTGGGTCTGCCAGATGCCGTCGCGCAGCACCATCGCCTGGCTGGCCAGACGCTGTGCCAGCCCTGCCGTCGAGGCCTGGGTGCGGCGATGCAGGTAGGCGTCCATGCCCAGCAGCGGCGCCATCGCCGCCAGCAGCACCCAGGCCTCGGCGTGGTCGCCGGTGGCGAAGAACAGCGCGCTGACCACGGCCAGAAACCACAGCATCGGATCGCGCGCCGAGTCGATCAGCGCCTGCCAGCTGCGCCGCGGCGCCGCATCGACCACGTCATTGCGGCCATAGCGCAGCAGGCGAGACGCGGCCTCAGTGTGGGTCAGGCCCTCGCCGCCGCGTAGGCCCTGGACCCGATCCCGCGCGATTGAACGTTCAGACATGGGACAAGCTCCGGGTCGCGTGGCGAGTGGGCTGTGCAGCACTTGCTGCCGGATGATCCCACGGTGTGAACAGCCGCAGCCGTGCGCAGGCGGACAGACGCCCGCTTGACCGGCACCACCCAAGCTCTTCGCGCGCGCAGGCCTTGGCCCAAGGCCTGCCTGCAACATGCATCGCCATGACCACCTTTCCCCGCAGCGAATACGGCTTTGCCCGCGGCGTCTGCATCGGCCCCGAGCCCCTGCAGCGAGCCGATGTCGAGGCCTTCATCCGCAGCAACAAGGCGCCAGTCAGCGAGTCGCGTCGCCCCCGCCACGCGGGTAGCTGGGGCGATTCGTGCGTCGGCGAAGGTGCTGTTGCTGCGGGAATGCCTGTGCCTGTGCGGCGCCAGGGTCGGCCTGCTGATCCGGCACGACCAGGACTCAACGTGTTCGGCACACGCGAGCCGGCGGCTGCGAACGCAGGGCAGGCACGCGCTCAGTGACCGATCCTGCAGCCTCGGCCCCTGTCTGGTCTACCAGCCCCGTGCTGCGCGGGAGTGGGCTTTGCAAGCGCAGCATCGGGCACAGAAGCGGGCACAGAAGCGGGCAGACGTGTGCGCGGGCGGCGCGCGCGCGGGCGCAGCAGAGCGCGGCACCCTGCGCCCGCGTATTGCTGTATCGGCACATAGTTCAGCCTGGTTTCTTCTTGACTTGCGAACGTTCGGGTCCTAGCGTCCCGCCATCGCAAGCGAGTTGGCGCATGACGAGGTAGGCCGGGGGGCCGCCTCGCCGGATGTTCTGCGACCACCCTGCGATGTGGCAGGCCACCGAGCGGCGGCCCGTCCACCTTGCCTACGCGGCATCACTCAATGTTCGGGGAGAACACAACATGCAGCTTCAGCTCACGCAGCGCCGGGCGCAGGCCCGGTCGTTCTGGCGCCTCGCGCTGTCCGGCCTTCTGGTCGGCGCTTTCGGCCTGATCGGTTCGGCATCGGCCCAGCAGGATGAAGGCGAAATCGGCATCCAGATCGTCGGCGGTCGCCTCGCTAGCGAGGCCTATCCGTTCACCGCTTCACTTCAGCGCAACGGCAGCCACGGCTGCGGCGGCTCCTTGATCCATCCGCAGTGGGTGTTGACCGCGGCGCATTGCACTGGCGGCAGCCTGTCGGTGCGGGTGGGCTCGACCAACCGCAGCTCGGGTGGCCAGGTCATTCCGGTGGCCCAGGTCATCAACCATCCGAACTACGGTGCGGTCAACGGCTACGACATCGCCCTGCTGCGACTGTCGCGCGCCGTCACGGGGATCACGCCCGTCGCCATCGCCAGCAGCAGCCCGGCCAGCAGCTCGGCGATTCGTCTGCTCGGCTGGGGCCAGACCACGCCAAATCCCGGTGGCGACGGCGGTTCGGTACAGCTGAAGGAGCTCGACACCCAAGTGCTGGCGCGCAGCAGCTGCGCCAACGCCACGACCGGCGATCTGTGCATCTACGGAACCATCAGCAACACCGCCTGCTACGGCGACTCGGGCGGGCCGGCGCTGGTGCGCGGCAGCAGCGGCTGGACACTGGCGGGCGCCACCAGCCGCGCCGGTGGCAACAACAGCACCTGCGGCCCAACCAATGTCGTCTACACCGACGTCGCCTTCTTCCGCAGCTGGATCGCGCAGTACGTCAACACCGGCGGCGGTGATGGCGGCGGCGCCCCCTGCACCGGCTGCACGGCCTTTTCGGGCTCGCTGTCGGGCACCGGGCAATCGGCCATCCAGCCGAATGGCAGTTCTTACCAGAGCACCATCTCGGGCACGCATCGCGGCTGGCTGCGTGGGCCCTCGGGCACCGACTACGACCTCTACCTGGAACGCTGGAACGGTTCCAGCTGGACGCGCGTGGCCAGCGGCACCGGTAGCAGCTCGGAGGAAGCTGTGAGTTACAACGGCGCTGCCGGCTCCTACCGCTGGGTGGTCTACTCCTATCGTGGTTCTGGCACCTACCAGTTCTGGTTGCAGCGCCCATAAGGCCCGTTTGAGCCTGGCACGGCTGCGGCGAGATCCGCAGCCGTGCCGGTTCTGCAAAGCGTTGAAGCAGCGACAGTTTCGCTGAACCGCTGCACTCAGCAGGCCTGATGCGGCACCACGGCTCGTGGACCTCGGCGCAATGACACCGGATGCCGGAATCGCTCAAGAGTGACCTGAAGCCGGCGTCGTCCATGCCGCCCACCCCTCTGGACAGAAGCATCGGCGCGGGATGCGCCAATCCATCGCAGCGCGAAAGCGTACTGCCGCAGTGTTCACGGTCACCTGCTGGTTCAGCGTGATCGCGACTGCGCGCAACGCATGTCAACCTTTCAACCTGGAGTCATGTGATGAGACCGAGCTATCTGGGACTGGCTTGTCTGGTTGTCGTCGGGGCGCTGGCTGCGCCGGGCACGATCAAAGCTCAACAATCCGACGTGGACGGCGCGCGCGCCCCCGCCACGCAGGGCGACAAGTCGCAAGGCGAGTCGTGGCAGATCGAACAGCGTCGACGCTGGTGGATCGAGTCGCGCGACCTGAAAGACAACGCGAGCGCCGCCGACCAGCGTCGCTCCTCGCTGTCGGTGATGCGCCGCCAGTTGGTGCAGCAGGCGGAGATGGGCATCCGCTCGCAGGCCGAGCCTTGGCGTGAACTCGGCCCTTCTTCCATGAAGATGGGCAACTGGGCGATGGGTCGGGTGTCGGGCCGCATCAATGCGGTAACCCCGCATCCGACCAACGACAGCATCGTCTTCATCGGCGCTGCCAACGGCGGCGTGTGGAAGACCACCAACGCCGGCGTCAGCTGGACACCAACCTTTGTCGATGTGGGTTCGCAGTCGATCAGCGCCCTGCACGTCGAGACTGGCAGCCCCGACAACGTCTGGGCCGGCACCGGCGACCGTTTCGATGGCGACTGCTCGGGCTACCTGAGCGACGGCGTGTTCTTCAGCTCCGATGGCGGCCTCAACTGGTCGCCGCGCAACAATGGCATGCGGCTGTCGACCATCACCTCGCTGGTCACCCAGGCCAACAACGCCAACGTGGTGCTGGCCGCGGGTTTCGGCGATCGCTGCAATCAGGGTGGTGACGCCAACGGCGGCATCTACCGCTCCACCGACAAGGGTGCGACCTGGACCGAGGTGATGGACCGCAAGGTCGAGGATCTGGTGGCGATTGCCGGCACCAGCACCGTCTATGCCAGCGCCCCGGGCAGCGGTGTGTACCGCTCCGACAACGGTGGCGCCAGCTGGACCCTGCTCGGCGCGGCGAACACCGCCAGTCGAATGCGCCTGGCGGTGGCGCGCAGCAATGTGCAGGTGATCTATGCGCTCACCAACACCACGCTGTACCGCTCCGACAACGGCGGCGGCAGCTGGAACACGGTCAGCACGACCGCCTGCGACGGCCAGTGCACCTACAACCTGTCGCTGGATGTGAATCCGACCGATCCACAGACGCTGATCGTCGGCGCCATCCGCCCGCGCCGCTCGACCAATGGCGGCAGTTCGTTCACCACACTGACAAACCAATGGGGTATCTCGCAGCAGGTCCATCAGGACACCCATGCCGTTCGCTATTCGACCAATCTTGCCAATCGCGTCTGGATCGGCGGCGACGGCGGGCTCTGGCGCACCGACGACAGCGCCATCAGCTGGGTGAACATGAACGCCAATCTCAACATCACCCAGTACTACGACATCGTGGTGCATCCGACCGATCCGAACATCGTCTACGGCGGCGCCCAGGACAACTCCTCGGCCAGGCGCACCACTTCGAACCTGTGGGACCTGACCGTTGTCAACGGCGACGGCTTCATGAACGCCATCGACGAAACCAACGCGGCGATCGTGTTCCAGAACGGCTACCCCAGCGGCAGTGGCGCCAGCGCACGCCCGTCGATCTACCGCTCGACGCAATCCGGGGCCCCGGGCACCTTCGCCGGCGCCGGCAGCAGCGGCCTCACCGGTGGCGGTTTCCCCTGGGTCACGCCCGTCGATGTCGCCGGCGGCTTGCACTTCGTGGGCGGCTTTTACGTCTCGCGCGCGTCTGCCAACGCCAGCACCATGAGCTGGACCAACGTCAGCCCGCGCGTCTCCGGCACCGTCAGCGTGATCACCGCCAAGCGGATCGGCAGCACTGTGCACGTCTACGCCGGCACCGACAGCGGCCAGATCTACTACAGCGCAAACGGTGCCAGCACCAATGTGGCAGATGTGAGCGGCAGCCTGCCCGCGGGTCGAATCTCCGACGTCGCCATCGACCCGACCAATGGCAGCCGCGCCTTCCTCACCCGCGCCAGCTTCAGCGGCGCCAAGCTCTATCTCACCACCAGCGGCGGTGGCGCCTGGACTGCGGTCGGGTCCGGTTTGCCCAGCATCCCCGCCAACACCGTCGTGATCGATCCCCGCAACCTGCAGCGGGTGTTCGTAGGCACCGACATCGGCGTGTACGAGAGCCTGGACAGCGGCGCCAACTTCGCCCCCTTCTCTCAGGGCATGCCGGCGGGTCTGGTGATCAGCGACCTGGAAATCGACGACTCGCCGCACGTGCTGACCGCCGGCACCTACGGCCGCGGCGCCTGGCAGACCACGCTCAGCAGCGGCAGCAGCACCTACTCGGTCTCCGGCACCATCACCACCAGCGCCGGTGCGGCGATCAGCGGAGTCAGTGTCAGCAATGGCAGCAGCACGGTCAGCACCAACAGCAGCGGCGCCTACACGTTTACCGGCCTGAACAACGGCAGCTACACGCTGACCCCGTCGCTCAGTGGCTACAGCTTTTCGCCGGCCAATCGGAGCGTGAGCGTGAATGGGGCGAACGTGACGGGGCAGAGCTTCACCGGCACCGCTGCGGCGAGCACCTACTCGGTCTCCGGCACCATCACCACCAGCGCCGGTGCGGCGATCAGCGGAGTCAGTGTCAGCAATGGCAGCAGCACGGTCAGCACCAACAGCAATGGCGCCTACACGTTTACGGGCCTGAACAACGGCAGCTACACGCTGACCCCGTCGCTGAGTGGCTACAGCTTCTCGCCCGCCACTCGCAGCGTGAGTGTGAACGGCGCGAACGTCACGGGTCAGGGTTTCACCGGCACCGCCGCGGCGACCAGCTACTCGGTCTCCGGCACCATCACCACCAGCGCCGGTGCGGCAATCAGCGGAGTCAGTGTCAGCAATGGGCGCAGCTCGGCCAGCACCAACAGCAGCGGCGCCTACACGTTTACGGGCCTGAACAACGGCTCCTATACGTTGACCCCGTCGCTCAGTGGCTACACCTTCTCGCCGGCCAGTCGCAGCGTGAGCGTGAACGGCGCGAACGTGACCGGACAAGGCTTCACCGGCACCGCATCCACCGGCAACTGGCTGTCGCAGAGTGGCACCCTCACCAACGGAGCTGCCGCAAGCGTGCCCAGTTCGCCGGGCTATGCGCAGGGCGGCACCGGCACCTACCAGGCCCGGCTGACCGGCCCGTCGAATGCGGACTTCGATCTGACTCTGCTCAAGTGGAACGGCACCTCATGGGACACCGTCGCCAGCAGCACCGGGCCGACGTCGACCGAGTCGATCAACTACAGCGGCACGGCCGGCTATTACGCGCTGCAGGTCCGCTCCTACTCCGGCAGCGGCACCTACAACGTGCAGTACCTGTTCCCGCGGCCGTAAACCTGCTCACGCACTCGAGTGGATGCCCGCGGTCGCCCGAAGCGACCGCGGGCATGGTCTGCGGCAGCCCAGTCCTGTCCCGTCTCGCTGGCAGCCGCGGCAAATCGCGTGGAGTCACGCGCGGACCCGTGGCGGCACCGGGTCCGCTTGATCCCTTGATCCCTTGATCGCGGCCGTGGCCGGGCGGCTGTTTCGCAGTTCGGCCGGCGAAACTCCGAGAGCCTGCTACTCGCGCGCTTTCACCGGCCGCTTCCAGTCCGCAAAGCTCTGCTGGCGCGCACGTGCGATGGTCAGTTGACCCGCCGGGGCCTCGCGGGTCAGGGTGCTGCCGGCGCCGAGGGTGGCGTTTGCGCCGACCGTCACCGGCGCCACCAGGGACGAGTTCGAGCCGATAAAGGCACCGTCCTCGATGACCGTGCGGTGCTTGTGGGCGCCGTCGTAGTTGCAGGTGATGGTGCCGGCGCCGATGTTCACCTTGGCACCGATGTCGGCGTCGCCCAGGTAGCTCAGGTGATTGGCCTTGCTGCCTTGGCCGAGCCGCGCATTCTTGGTTTCGACGAAGTTGCCGACGTGCACGCCCTCGGCCAGCCGGGTGCCCGGGCGCAGGCGCGCGAACGGGCCGATCGTGCAGGGCCCCTCGGTGATCACGCCGTCGAGCTCGCAGTGGCCGAGTACCACCGTGCCGGCGGCCAGGCTCGAATTGCGGATGCGGCAGAACGGGCCGATTGAAACGCCATCGAGCAGGCTGACCTCGCCCTCGAGGATCACGTCGATGTCGATTTCGACATCCGAACCGGCCTGCACACGGCCACGCACGTCGATGCGGGTTGGGTCGGCCAGACGCACGCCGGCGAGCATCAGCGCGCGTGCCTCGCGCTGCCGATACAGGCGTTCGAGGTCGGCCAGCTGGATCGGATCGTTGGCGCCGAAGCTCTCGCTGGCCTCGCCTGCGGCGACGCAGTCGGCCTTGGACGCATCACGCGCGGCCAGGGCGAAGATGTCGGTCAGGTAGTACTCGCCCTGGGCGTTGTCGGCGCGGATCTCGGCCAGCCAGCCGCGCAGACGGCCGATGTCGCAGACGATCAGGCCGGTGTTGATCCAGCGCACCGCACGCTGCTCGGCGCTGGCGTCCTTGTGCTCAACGATCGCCTCGACCCGGCCCTGCGCATCCAGCAGCAGACGGCCGTAGCCGCTGGGGTCATCCAGCTCGGCGCCAAGCACCGCCAGCGTCGCATCGGCCTGCAGCAGGGCGCGCAGGGTGTCGACACGGATCAAGGGCACATCGCCGTACAGCACCAGCACGCGGCCGTGCTCAGGCAGCACCGGCAGGGCCTGCTGCACTGCATGGCCGGTGCCGCGGCGTTCGGTCTGCTCGACCCAGGACAGATCGGCCTGATCGGCGAAGGCGGCGCGCACCTGCTCACCGGCATGGCCGTAGACGATGTGGATCGCGGCCGGCTCAAGCGCGCGCGCGGCCTCGATCACGTGCGCCAGCATCGGCCGGCCGGCGACCGGCATCAGCACCTTGGGCTTGCGCGAACGCATGCGCTTGCCTTCGCCGGCAGCGAGGATCAGGACATGCAGGGGTGCAGCAGGCTGGCTGGCGTGGGGCATACGGCGATCATCCGGGCGGGCAAGGCCCGCATGATCGCCGCAGATCGCGGCCGCGGCCAGCGTCAGCGCGTGAGGCGCCTACTTGCCGGCGGCAAAGCGCGTCCCGAAGAAATTGCCCTCGTTCCAGCGCGGGCGGTCGGCGGCATCGGCGACGCGCGCTGCGACCACCTGATTCAGCCGCGCCAGCCGCGCCGCGCTCGGGTAATGGATCGGTTGGTTCGCATCGTCGTTCGGCTGGTGGTAGCGCTGGCGCAGGAACTCGTCGAGCTGATCGAGCCCGTTCACGGCCGGATCGCGTGCGACCACGCCGCCATCCATGTAGACCGCCGGCACACCCTGGCGGATGAAGGCGTACTGGTCGCTGCGCACGAACACGACTTCCTCCGGCCTCGGGTCTGCCGACAGCTCGATGCCGAGCTCGGCGGCGACCTGTTTGACGATCGGCGCCAGGCTGCTGTTCTCGACCCCGATCGGCATCACGTCGCGCAGGTCAGTCAACATCACCGGCATGTCCATGTTCACGTTGGCAACGATGCCGTCCTTGGCCACGGTCGGCCAGCGCGCGAAGTACTCGGCGCCGAGCAGGCCCTTTTCCTCGGCGGTCAGGGCGATGAACAGCTGCGAGCGCTGCGGACGCGGCTGCGCCACCGCGAGGCGTGCGGCCTCGATCAGGATCGAGGTGCCGAGCGCGTTGTCGAAGGCGCCGTTGTAGATGTTGTCGCCCTCGACCGGCGCGCCGATGCCGACGTGGTCCAGATGCGCGGTCAGCACCACATGCTCGGCCGCGCGCTGAGGATCGGTGCCGGGCAGGCGGCCGACCACGTTGCGGCTGGTCACCGAATGCTGACGGGTCTGGCCGGCCAGGCGCACCCGCCACGGCAGTTCGAACGCGCTGAGCTCGCCGCGTTTGAGCCGCGCGAACACCTCGTCGGCCTCCATCGCGCTGCCGGCGAACACCCGTGCTGCGGCATGCGCGCCCAGGCTCGCGCTAGCGGTGAGTTCGGGGAAACTGTCGACGGCCTTGCCATCGTCGCCGCGCAGGCGCATGCCGGGCACCAGCCAGTTGCGGGCGCCGCGCGCCCACGGCGATTTCGCCTCACGCTCGGGATCGCCGAGGTAGATCACCCCGACCGCGCCGCGCTCGACCAGGGTCGCGCTCTTGACGATGCCCGAGCTGTAGTACGCGCGCTCGTCATTCGGGAAACGCTCCGGCGCGCCCGACAACACCACCGCCACCTTGCCGCGCAGATCGATGCCGCGGAAGTCGTCGTGCTCGAACTCCGGCGCCACCACGCCCTGGCCGACAAACACCAGTGGCGCTTCCACCGAGTGGGTATTGGCGTTGAAGTTGATGCCAGGCAGGAAGTCGACCTGGAACTCGAAGGTTTCGCTGCGGCCTTCAAGTGCGCCGGTGCCGGTCAGTTTCAGTTCGGCGGCGCCGGGCACACGCTGGGCCTCGATCAGCGGCACGCTCTGGAACCAGCTGCCGTCGTCGCCGGCGGGCTCCAGCCCGAGCTTGCTGTACTCGGCGGCGACATACAGCGCGGCGATATCGAAGCCGCGCGTGGCCGCGGCGCGGCCTTCGAGCAGGTCGTCGGCCAAGAAGCGTAGATCCGCCTCGATCCGGCGCGCGGAGGTGGCCTCATCGAAAGCGGCAGGTGTCGCGATCGGCGCGGGCGCCGGCGCGCAGGCGGCCAAGGCCAGACTGAGCGCAGTGCTGAGCGCGAAAGATCGATAGGCGAAACGCGGCATGGGCGGCTCCAGCGGGCGGGAAGGCCGCTACCTTTGGCGCCGCCGGGTTCAGCCGTAAGGGCCGAAGGTCATCCGCTGCACAACTCGACCCTGACTCGCCCGGTCGATGGCCGCGAAGGAGAACGAGTTGCGCGCCGAAGTCGATCTGGGTGAATGGGTCGTCCCTACTCCCAGGGCTCCACTTTCTGCACGTCGATCGTGTAGTACGACTGCGCCACGCTGTTGCGGGTCGGCTTGACTTCGATCTTGCCGTAGACCCAGTAGGCGGCCCAGATCTCGGTCATTTCGATCGGCTCGTCGGGCTTGGCGAACACGATCTGGTTCGGCGGCGGCGGCGGTACGTGAATGCAGGCGCCGAAGTAGGGCACCACGAAGAACTCGCTGATCTTGTTGTCTTCGGTAATGGTCACCGGAACGATGTAGCCGGGCAGCTTGCCCTCGGCGCCGTTCAGCGCCAGCACCGGTTGCGAGTCGGTGTAGTCCGGCGCGACCGGCTCACCGGCGTGATCGACCACCGGCGCATCCTGCAGCGCCTTCAGCTCCTCTTCGGGGATGAGTTCGAGCCAGTCGAAGGTGCGGTCTTCGGCGAAGGCCGGGGCGATCAGCAGGGACAGAACCAGGGCACACAGAACGCGGGTCATCTCGGGTATCCGGAAAGTGGGGAGCCGCAGCGCTGCGGCTTCAGTTGCGAACCATCATGCCGTCGGCCAGCGAGCGGCGATAGGCCAGAAAGGCAGGGATCAGCCCAACCCCGGCGCCGGCACCCAGCACCAGAGCCAGCAGTTTCAGTTCGCCGACCGAGGGCCAGCCGAGGCTGAGCGCGATGCCGGTGGCGCGTTCGATCATCGGTGCCGCCAGCAGGGCGCCGAGGTGCAGCAGCAGCAGGCCGAGCAGCACGCCGACTACGGTCAGCAGCATCGCTTCAAGCAGCAGCAGGGTCGATACGGTCAAGGGCCCGGCGCCCAGCGCGCGCAGGATAGCCATCTCACGGCGGCGCTCGCTCAGGGTGCCGAGCAGCGCGGCCAGCATGCCCAGCAGCCCGGCCGCGACCACGCAGGCGGCGGTCAGCAGCAGGGCCTTCTCGACCATGCCCAGCATCGACCACAGCTGCTGCAGGGCCACGCCGGGCAGCAAGGCGGTCAGCGGCTCGGCGCGGAATTCGTTGATCGCGCGCTGGGCGTTGAAGGTCGCCATGCGCGATTCGAGGCCGACGAAGAACGCGGTGATCGAGCGCGGCTGCAGGCGTTCGGGTGGGATTTCATCCGGCGCGCGGCCGATTCGTGTTCCCGAGCGCCAGTTGAGATGGATCGCCTCGATCGCCTGCAGGCTGACGTGCACGCTCTGGTCGATCGGCGTGCCGGTGCGCGCGAGGATGCCGGCGATGGTGAAGGGCCGATCGTCGTGCTGATTGGGCGTGAAGGCGCCGGTGCCGTGCGCGAGCACGATGGGATCGCCAACTGCATAGCCCAGCGCCTGCGCGACCTCGGCGCCGACTACGGCCTCGAACAGGCCATCAAACGCCTGACCCTGCTCGAAGCGAAGGGCGCGGTCACCGCCGGTGCGCACGTGCTCGAAGAATGCCGGCGTGGTGCCGACCACGCGGTAGCCGCGGTGCGAATCGCCGAGGCTGATCGGCACCGTCCAGGCCACGTCGTCGCGCGCCGCCAGCTCCTGATAGCTGGCCCAGCTGACGTTGTTGGTGGCATCGCCCATGTGGAACACGGAATACAGCATCAGCTGCACCGGATGCGCGCGCGCGCCGACGATCAGATCAGTGCCCGAGACCGTGCGCAGAAAGCTGTCGCGGGCCTCGCTGCGCAGGCGCTCGACGCTGAGCAGCAGCAGCACGCTCAAGCTGATGGTGGCCACCGTCACCAGGGCGGTGAACCGGCGATTGACCAGGCTGGCCCAGGCCAGCCGCATCAGGGCGCTCATACAGATGCCTCCTGCGGCTGCAGGCTGAGCAGCTCGACGCTGCGATCGAACCAGGGCTGCAGCGCGCGATCGTGGCTGACGAACAGCAGGGCGCTGCCGGCCGCGGCACATTCGCCGAGCAGGAGTTCGAGGAATTCACGCCGACGGTCGGCATCCAGCGCCGAGGTCGGCTCATCGGCCAGGATCAGTTCGGGCGCGCCAAGCAAAGCGCGTGCGGCCGCCACCCGCTGCTGCTGGCCAACGCTGAGCTGCGCGGCCGGGCGCTGGATCAGCTCCGCCTGCAGACCGAGCGCGGTCAACAGCCGCAGCGCTTGCGCGCGCGGGCCGCCGTCGCGGGCCGCGGCACGCTGGGCACGGCGCTTGGAGAACCGCACCGACAGCAGCACGTTGTCGAGCGCGGACAGAAACGGCAGCAGGTTGAACTGCTGGAAGATCACGCCGATGTGGTCGGCGCGCAGCGCATCGCGGCGGCGCTGCGCCAGCGCCTGCGCATCCACGCCTGCAATCGCGACCTGGCCGGACTGCGGCCGCAGGGTGCCGGCGATCAGACCCAGCAGGGTGCTCTTGCCGCTGCCGCTGGGGCCGGCCAGGAAAACCCGCTCACCCGCGCGCAGCGCGAACGCATCGATCGCCACCGTTGGCCGCGTATCGCCCGGCCAGCTGAAGCGCAGGTGGGTCAGACGCAGTGCGTCGGTGCGGGCTTCGACAGTGCGTTCGGCGCGGTCAGGGCTCATCGGCTCAGGGGGATCTCGTTGTCGGCGGGCGTCAGCCGACCACCGGTTTGCGTGGTGTCGGTGACCAACTGGTAATCGATGTGCTGCAGCTCGGGGAAGTGCGCGAACAGGCTCAGGGTGAGCGCGTTCAGCGCCTGCGGCTTGGCACAGTCGAAGCGATGGTAGCTGCGCCAGTTGCTGTGGCCCGCGTGCGCATCGTCATGGCTGTGCTCGGCATGCGCGTGACCGTCCGCGTGCTCAACGTGCTGATGTTCGTCGTGTGCATGGTCGTGATCGGCATGGTCGTGATCGTGCACGGATGCAGACGCGGGCTGCGGCAACTCAGCCTGTACCCGCGGAACGCCGGCAACACAGGCGGCGGCGCTGGGCAGGGCGTACAGGGTGTTGCCATCGCCGAGCCACGCTTTCGCGGCATCGACTCGGGCGATTTCCTCGACCGACTCGGGCGCGCGCTCGAAGCCGACAAAATTGAATGCGGCGCCCTCCAGCTGCAGTTCCAGCGTGCTGCCGGAGAGCGCGATATCCAGCTGCGCAGCGCCGTGTTCATGGGCTGCTTGCGCGCGGCTCCCCTCGGTCGCCAGGGCAGGCGTGATCAGGCAGGTCAGAGTGAGGACGAGGGGCAGACGGTGCATGGGCGTTCTCTCGGCGGGTTCGGTGAACAGCTCATGGTGATATGTTATAGCGCTATCAAAATCGTCCCCGTGAGGAGCACGCGCATGACCACTGCCAGCAGCGCCGGTTCCCCTGCGGCCGTCTGGGCCGACCGGCTTGGCCTGTCGCTGGCCCTGCTGTGCGCGCTGCACTGTATTGCCACCGCAGTGGTGCTGCTGAGTTTTCCGGCGCTGTGGCTGCAGCTGCGTTACGCCGCACCCGATTACGCCTGGCTGCTGTACGCCGAACGCTGGATCGCCGGCGCCAGCCTGAGCCTTGCCGCATTGGCTTTGTTGCTGGCATGGCGACGGTTGCGCTCCAACCTCGCGCGCGCTGCGCTGTTGACCGGCGCCGCCGGCGTTGTCGCCGGCCTGTGGTGGCCCGCGCTGGCGCACAGTTTCTGGAGCATCCCGGCGGTCAGCGGCGGCGCCCTCCTGATCGCGTTCGGTCATTTCGTGCATCTGCGCGGCTGGCGACGCTGCCGCTGAGATCCGACCGATGTCGGAACTGTCGCCCGGCTTGCGTATCCTTCCCGCCCACACCGCAACCACCGAGGCTGACCATGCTGCGCCCGACCCTGCTTGCCGCTGCGCTGACCCTGACCCTGCCTGCACTTGCCGATGACCAGGTGATGCTGGTGCTGGATGCCTCCGGATCGATGTGGGGGCAAATCGACGGCGTCACCAAGATCGAGATCGCCCGCGACACCGTCGATGGCCTGGTGCGCGACTGGAAGCCCGACACCGCGCTCGGCCTCGTTGCCTACGGGCACAATCGCAAGGGCGACTGCGCCGACATCGAGACCCTGATCGCGCCCGGCCCGCTGGATGCCGCCGGCTACATGCGCACCGTGCGTGGGCTGAACCCGGTCGGGATGACGCCGCTGTCGGCCGCGGTTATCCAGGCCGCCGACGCGCTCAAGCACAGCGAACAGAAGGCCACGGTCATCCTGGTCTCCGACGGCGAGGAAACCTGCAACCTCGATCCCTGCCAGGTCGGTCGTGAACTCGAAGCCAGCGGGGTCGATTTCACCGCGCACGTGATCGGTTTCGATGTCGCCAACCCGCAGCACCAGGCCCAGCTGCGCTGCCTGGCCGAGAACACCGGCGGCCGCTACTTCAACGCCCGCAATGCCGCTGAACTGACCGGAGCGCTCGGCGCGGTGGTGGCGGTCAGCACCGAACCCGCGCTGCCGCCCGCCACGGCCAGCCTGACTGCCCCCGACAGCGCACCAGCGGCCAGCCAGCTGCGCGTGCAGTTCGAGGGCCCGGGCGACGACGGCGACTACATCGGCCTGTTCGCTGCAAATGCGCCGGACCGCGCCGGCGAGCTGCGCTTCGCCTGGGTCAAGGACGCCACCGAGGGCGGCGTTACCCTCGAGACCGCGGCTGTGGTCGGCCCGCACGAGCTGCGCTACATCAGCCCGCTGCGCGAGTTCGCGGTGCTGGCGCGGCGCCCGCTGGCGGTCACCGAAGTCGTCGCCAGCCTTGATGCGCCGGCCGAACTCGAAGCCGGTGCACTGGTCACCGTGCGCGCCAGCGGGCCGGAGTCGCCGAGCCACTGGATCGGCTTCGCGCCCAAGGGCAGTGGGCCGAACGTCTATCTCGACTACAAGCGCCCGACCGGGCCCACCAGCGAACTCGAGCTGCGCGCGCCCGCCGAGCCCGGCGAGTACGAGCTGCGCTACGTGCTGAATGAGAACGAGCGCGTGCTGGCCAGCCGCCCGGTGAAAGTCAACGCGGCAACGGTCTATGTGCGCGGTCCGGCCGAAGTGGCTGCCGGCGCGCGGGTCGAGGTCGAAGCCGCCGGCCCGGTCGACAATCGCCACTGGATCGGCATCGCCACAGCCGGCAGCGCCCCCAGCAGCTACGACGACTACACGCGTCCGGTGGCCGGGCAGACGAGTTACACGCTGCGCGCACCTGCCGAACCCGGCGACTACGAAATTCGTTACGTGCTGAACGAGTCCGAAGCCGTCGCCGCCTCGCAGCCGCTGAAGGTGATCGCCGCCGAAATCAGCATCGACGCGCCTGCAGAAGCCGCAGCCGGCAGCGAGCTTGCCTTCCGAGCGCGCGGTCCGGCGGGCAGCGGCAACTGGGTCGGCTTTGCCGAAGTCGGCTCGAGCGACGGCAGCTGGTCCGGCCGTTACGCCTATGTCACCGAGAACGATGCCAGCTACAGCTTGGCTGCTCCCACCGAGCCCGGCGACTATGAGCTGCGCTTTGTCAGCGGTGACGGCAAGGTGCTGTATCGGCAGGCGCTGCGCGTGCGTTGAGTGGGGCGGGGTTCGTTGCGCTGCAGATTCCGATGGTGCCGTGCGTCGACGCTGGCCCGCCTGCCCTCTGGCACTCGGGCACAGAGGGCAGGCACCGAGCTTCTGAGCCAGGGCGCGCATTCAACAGGGCGCGCACCCGTCGGTAGCGGGGGTGCCCGGCGTGCGCGAAAAGCGATCAGCCCAGGCCCGGCGCGTCGGTGTCTGTTGTCACGGCCGCTGCCAACACTCTGGCGCGGCCCGCATCAACGCCGGCTGCGCACCCGCGCTCAGAACAACTCTCCCTGTCAGCGGCGCGGCAGTCGGCGGCATCTGCATCAGCCGCTCCCACTGGCTCGCCCAGCGCACGCGACGCTTGAGCCCACGAATCACGCCGAACTGCCGCCACTCGCGTAACGCCACACCGCGCCGCCGACACCAGGCCGCGACCGCGCAATCGCGGGCATAGGTCCAGGCATTGCCGGTTTCCTCGTGCGCGTGCATTGCGTCGAAGGCTTGTGCCCGATGCAGGGCATCGAGCACCGCGCAGACCTCGCCCTCGCGCACGATCAAAGCCTGGCCGAGCGCAGCCAGTGCGGCGCGCAGCTCGAACAGCGCCGGTCGCAGCACCTGCCAGTGGCGCGGCGCCACGTCCTCGGGCTCGATCACATACAGCGGCAGCACGCTGCCGCGCGCCGCGGCGGCGTGCAGCGGTGCGTGGTCCTGAACGCGCAGATCGCGTTTGAACCAGACCAGGGTCGTGGGCGTCGACATCGCCGCAGTCTTGCCTGCGCCGCATCGGGCGTGCGTGAAGCGCGGCTTGCGGCGCGCGCGGCGCTTCGCCACTGTGTGCGCTGATTTCCGAAGGTCACCCGCATGCTCGCTGGCACACCCCGCAGCACTCCGTCAGGACGCGAGTTCACCTTGATCGTCGGTCTGATCCTCGGCGCTCTGATCTGGTCGGGCCTGAACCCGACCGACCGCCTGACCTGGATGATGGAGGTGGTCTGGGTCGTCCTCGCGCTGCCGCTGCTGATGCTGACCCGCGCGCGCTTCCCGCTGACCCGGCTGCTCTACTGGCTGATCGCCTTGCACTGCGTGATCCTGGTCTACGGCGGCGCCTGGACTTACGCCGAAACACCGCTCGGCCTGTGGGTGCAGGACGCCTTCGATCTCCAGCGCAACCACTATGACCGGCTCGGCCACTTCGCCCAGGGCTTCATCCCGGCCATCCTCGGCCGAGAACTGCTGCTGCGCCGCACGCCGCTGCAGCCGGGCGCCTGGTTGTTCTACCTCGTCACCTCGGCCTGCCTCGCGTTCTCCGCATTCTTCGAAATGATCGAGTGGTGGGCCGCGCTGATCTGGGGCGGCGCGGCCGATGCCTTCCTCGCCACCCAGGGCGATGTCTGGGACACCCAGTGGGACATGTTCCTGGCCCTGTGCGGCGCGATCATCGCCCAGTTGCTGCTGGCGCGCTGGCATGCGCGGCAGCTGCCGGCGGCGTGAGCCCACGCATCCAGTAGACTCTGGCGCCTTTCTTGCGGCCGTCGCCGCGCGCATCGAGAGTTCGCATGAAGATTTCCCTGGGCGCAGGCGGCGTGCGATTTCCCGGCTGGCTGCACGTCGATGCCGACGCGCATTGGCAGCCGGATGTCGTCGCTGACCTTTCGCAGCCGCTGCCGTTTTCCGATGCCTATGCCGACTTCCTGCAGTCGGAGGATTTCATCGGCCAGCTGACGTTCGCGCAGGCCAGGGATCATTTGATCGACTGCCATCGTGTGCTGAAGACTGGCGGCGTGCTGCGACTGCTGACTCCTGACCTCGCCGTGCTGGTGGACCACTACCAACGACGCGATCCGCGCGTGCTTGAGCTGTGGGAACGTGAAGTCGGCATCCCTCTGCAAACACGTACGCTTGGCGAGCTGATGCATGCGGCGCTGACCTTTGCCGGCCAGCGCAGCTTCTACGACGAGGAAACCCTGCGTGCGCTGCTGGAGCCGGCTGGATTCGAGGTGCGCCGGGTCAGCTACAACGAAAGCGACTACGTCGAGCTGCGCGGGCTTGACCTGCGCAGCCCGGACAACGCGATCAGCCTCTACCTCGATTGCGTGAAGCGCTGAATCGATGCGCCCGCCCAATCTGTTCAGCCCCAAGGCCTGGCTGAAGCGGGCCCGCGAGACGATCGAGCTGTTCTTGCTACCCATGGCCCTGACCCTGCTGCCGTGGCGCGCGACCCTGCGCATCACGCGCTATCTGTCGCGTTGGCCCGGCTGGTATGTCGAGGAAATCCACGAGTCTGAGGTGCGCGCGCATCGCGCCGGCTTCGCGCCGGACCGCGCTGCGTTCGCGCGCCGTTTGCGCTGGCGCCTGCTGATCGAACACATGGATTGCTTCCTGGTGCCGATGCGCGGAAAGCGCTACCTGCGACGCTGGCTGCGCGTTTCAGGCGATCCGCTGCCAGCGCACGGCCCGATCATGTTCATCGGCACCCACCATGGCTGCGGCTACTGGTTTCTGCCTTACGCGAAGTCCCTCGGCCTGTACCCGAACATCGTGGCGCCCCAGCTTGGACCACTGCTCAGCCGCTCCTCGCTGTTCGGCAACCTCTACGTGCGTCTGCGGCACAAGCTGATCGCGTTTGCCGCGGGGCGACCGCTGGTGTACCGCGGCAATGCCGCCGAGGCGATCCGGCAGATTCTGGATCGTGGCGACTGTGGCTTCGGCTTGTGCGACATGCCCACCAACCGGCGCGATGCGATCGAAGTCGAGCTGGCTGGCCTGCCGACACGGCTGGCGCAGAACATGTTCGAGATTGCGCAGGCGGCAGGCGCGCCGGTGTATCTGTTCAACACGGACACCGACTTGGACAGCGGTGAGCGCCGGATAGAGTTCATCCAGGTGCAGGGGCTCGCGATCGAGGACCAGGTGCGCGCCTTCGCGCAGATGCTCAGCGATTCGATCCGACGCGATCCGAGCGGCTGGCGGTTCTGGTCGATCGCCCACGCATTCTTTCCCGATTTGTTGCGCGATGGCGCAGTGAGCCCCTGACGTGCCCCGACTGATCCTCACTTACCACGCCACCCGGCTCGAACAGTGGAACCGCAGCGGCGCTGATCTGCTGGGGCTTGCGGCTGACCTCGCCCTGCTGGCCGAGATCGGTATGCCGGTGCTGCCGCTGGCCGATCTGCTGGACCCCGCCTGCGCTGAGGGCGTGGCGATCACCTTCGATGACGGAACGCGCATGGATGGCGAATCGATCCAGCATCCGACGCTGGGCCGGCTGCCGTCGATGCTGTCGGTGCTGGTTGCCGCGCGCATGCGTCTGCCCAAGCTGCAGGCGTCAAGCTTCGTGATCGCATCCGCGCAGGCGCGAGTCGACCTGGATGCCGGCCTGGTCGACGCCTATGGGCCGGATCTGATGTGCGATGCCTGGTGGCGTGCTGCGGCGCACTCCGGCCTGATGGATCTGGAGAACCACAGCTGGGATCACAACCACCCGCTGGTCCAGTGCAGCGCCCAGCGCGACAACCGCCGCGGCAGCTTTCTGGACATTGAAACGGCGGCCGAAGCCGAGGCCGAGATCAGCGCCGCCAGCGTCGAGATCGAACGCGTGGTCGGGCGCCGCCCACGCTACTTCGCGTACCCGTTTGGCGACATGAGTGACTACCTGCGCCGGCAGTGGCTGCCACAGCGCGGCCCGGAGATTGGCCTGGAGGCGGCCTTCAGCACCGAGCCGCGCGCACTTGGCCTTGCTGACGATCGCTGGGCACTGCCTCGATTCGTCAGCGGCCGTGACTGGCGCGATGACGCCAGCCTGTCAGCGTTGCTCCGGTCCGTCTGACTCCGGCGCTTCCGCAGATTCCCCCCGCGCGCCTACGCCGCGGTCCCGCCGTTCGTCCGCTTCGATCCGCAGCGGAAAGCTCACCACAACGCCGCGCATCGGGGCGGCGGCGGCATCGCGGGCGGCCTGGCCCGGGCCCTGCCACAGCGGCTGCACGTCGGTTGGCGAGGCCGGCTCCCAGGTCGCGGCGTCGAGCGCGCGCTGCTGGGCTTCCAGTTCTTCCTCGATTTCCCAGCTGTAGCGCTTGCGCGGGGGCAGCGGGTCGGCGCGGCTCCCCAGCGCACCTGCCAGTACGCCGAAGAGCGCACCGGCCAGGTGGTATTCCCAGCTCACCCCGGGCTCGCGTGGCAGCACCGTCAGCAGCATGCCGCCGTAGAGGAAGAAGGCGATGAAGCTGGTCGCGATGGCGACGCGGTCACGCCGCAGCACCCCGAGTGTGAGCAGCAGGAACATCAAGCCGTGGCTGAGCCCGCTGGCGCCGATATGGAAGGATTCGCGCGCGAACAGCCACACCAGTGCGCCTGCCGCGACCCAGATCAGGGGCAGGCTGCGCAGGGTGGCTTTTGGGAACGAGGCGAACGCGAGCGTGCCCAGCACCAGCAGGGCCAAGGTGTTCGACATCAGATGCGCGACCGAGCCGTGCAGCAGCGGCGCGGTGACGATGCCGATCAGGCCGAGCAGGTCGCGCGGTCGGTTGCCGACCACGCCAAAATCCGTATCGAACAGCAGTTCGAAGGCCTTGATCCACCACAGCAGGACGATAAAGCCGCCGCTGATGAACAGGGCACGACGGAAGCGACGGCGGTCGTGGGCCGCCTGGGCGACGGGGTCGGGATGAGTTTCGAGCAGAGGTAAGTCCATGCTTGAACCGGGTTGGGGCGGCGGACGCTGGGCGCAAGGGCGGCGCAGGATGGCGCCGAGTACGGGCCGGGTGGCGCGCTTCAGCCGGGCTTCATCCGAGACGGATCGCGAGTAGAGACGATCGTCGACACGCAAGCTAATGATTTATTGACTTTTTGTGTCGTTTTCGCCCCGCCGGCAGGCGCTTGGTCCGGCGACGGATCTACAGTCCAGAACGCGCCGCACTAAGCCAGCCCTACCCTTTCGGCTGCGCAGCAGCCGCTAAGATGCGCCGCATTCTCGAATGCCCAGCCGCTGCCGCGCTTCACGCGCAGCAGACACCCGCGACGGAGCGACACCCATCAGCAGCGCCAACGCCATTGAATTCGACCGCGTCACCCTGGCCCGCGGCCCGCGGGTCATCCTGCGTGAGGCGAGTGTCGTGGTGCCCGCCGGCAAGGTGACGGCGGTGATCGGCCCCAGCGGCGCCGGCAAATCGACCCTGCTGCATGCTGTCACCGGCGAGCTTGAACCCAGCGCCGGCCGCGTCCGCGTGCTGGATCATGAGCACCCGACCCGCAGCACCGCTGAACTGTTCCGGCTGCGTCGGCGCATGGGTGTGCTGCTGCAGGGCAATGGCCTGCTGACCGATCTCTCCACCTTCGAGAATGTCGCCCTGCCGCTGCGTGAGCACACCCGCCTGCCGGAAGCCCTGCTGCGCGAGCTGGTCGAGATGAAATTGAACGCAGTCGGCCTGGCCGAGGCGGGTGACTTGAGCCCGCAGGAGCTGTCCGGCGGCATGGCCCGCCGCGTGGCTTTGGCGCGCGCGCTGGTGCTGGATCCGCCGCTGATGCTGTACGACGAGCCGCTGACCGGGCTTGATCCGATCGCCTGCGGGGTGATCCTGTCGCTGATCCGCAATCTCAATGACAGCCTGGGCCTGACCAGCTTGGTCATCACGCATCACGTGGCTGAAAGCCTGGCGATGGCGGATCACGTCATCGTGGTGGCGCATTCCGGCATCGCCTTCGCCGGCGCGCCGGCCGAGCTCAATGCCACCGCCGACCCGCTGCTGCGCCAGTTTCTGGACGGCGCGCCGGACGGCCCGATCGGCTTCGACTACCACCGTGGCGCGCGTGCGGAGGTAAGCCGTGTCTGAGCTGTTCACTGGCCTCGGTCGCATGGGCCTGTTCCTGCTGCGGATTCTGGGTGCTATCCGGCCCGGCCACGGCTTCATGCGCGATACCGCAGCGCAGGTGTATTCGATCGGCTCGCGCTCGGTGTCGATCGTCGCGGTCGGCGGCGCGTTCGTCGGCCTGGTGCTGGCCCTGCAGGGCTATCGCACCTTGAGCACCTTCGGCGCGGGCAGCTCACTCGGCACCCTGCTCGGACTGACTCTGTATCGCGAACTCGGGCCGGTGCTGGCGGCGATCCTGTTCTGCGGCCGCGCCGGCTCGGCGATGGCAGCGGAGCTGGGGCTGATGCGCGCCACCGACCAGATCACCGCGCTGTCGATGATGGCGATCGATCCGGTGCGCAAGGTGGTGGCGCCGCGGTTTCTGGCCGGCGTAATCAGCCTGCCGGTGCTGACCATGGTGTTCTGCGCCTTCGCTATTCTTGGCGGCTACATTCAAGGCGTGCTGGTGCTGGGCCTGGACAGCGGCTTCTACTGGAGCTCGCTGCAACAGAGCATCGACCTGGTCGATGATTTCGGCCAGGCCATCGTCAAGTCGATCTTCTTCGGCATCGTCACCACGCTGATCGCAACCTACTCCGGCTACCACGCGCCGCCCACCATCGAAGGCACCTCCATCGCGACCACGCGTTCGGTGGTGATGGGTTCGCTGATGGTGCTGTTCCTCGATTTCATCCTCAGCGCCACCCTCTACTGAGATCGCCATGGCCACCTCAAGCAAAACCGAATGGAGCGTCGGCTTCTTCATCCTGATGGGCTTCGCCTGTGCCTTCGTGCTGGCGTTCGCGTCCACCAATTCGAAGGACGGCCTGTCCGGCGACAGCTACAACGTGATCGCCCGCTTCACCAACGCAGGCGAACTCAAACCCCGCGCGCCGGTGCGGATCGCCGGCGTCAAGGTCGGCGAAGTCGCCAGCGTGGTGCTCGATCCCGTGACTTTCGACGCCATCGCCACGCTGCGCATCAGCGCCAGCGCCGGAGAGCTGCCGTCGGATACCGCCGCGGCGATCTACACCAGCGGACTGCTGGGGGATCGCTACGTCGGCCTCGCCCCCGGCGGCTTCGCCGAGTCGCTCAAGGAGGGCGACGAGATCCTGCTCACTCAGCCGGCGGTCGTGCTCGAACAGCTGATCGGCCAGTTCATGTTCGGTAACGGCGGTGCGGACGAAAAGTCCGACAGCGCCCCCAGCGCCACGGAATAAGGAGAGTCCCATGCGTCTGATGAATCTGTTTCGCACCAGCAGCCTTGCCCTGCTGCTGATCACCGCCGCCAGCGCCGCCACCGCCGCCAGCGCGCGCCCGGCGGCGATCGTCGAAGAGCGCACCCGCAACGTGCTGACCCAGCTGGTCGAGCAGCGTGAAGCCTTCAGCGCCGACCGCGGCAAGCTGGAGCAGTTCGTCGAAACCGAGCTCAACGCCCTGTTCGACCGCGAATACTCAGCGCGTCTGGTGCTCGGTCGGCACAGCCGCGGTGCCGACCCGGCCAAGGTCAGCGCGTTCGCCGATGCGCTGGTCAAGAGCCTGCTGAAGAAGTACGGCGCGGCCCTGCTGGAAGCTGATCCCACCATCGAGATCCGCGTCAACGGCGAGTCCGAACTGCGCGGCGGCCAGATCGTCCGCGTCGGCAGCGAAGTCCATCGCCGCGGCGGTGCGCCGGTCAAGATCGACTATCTGTTCCGCCCCGTCGGCGACAACTGGCTGGTGTTCGACGTGATCGTCGAGGGTGTCTCCTACGTGCAGACCTTCCGCACCCAGTTCGATGAGCGTCTGCGACGGCAGAATCTCGATCAGGTGATCGAAGGCCTCAACCGCGGCGAGATCGATGTCGAAGGCTGAGGCCAGCGCACTGAAGACCGAGCGCGACGGCGAGGTGTTGCGCCTGTCCGGCCGTCTGGGCCTGGCCGAGGCCGGTGAGCTGCACGGACGCGGTTCAAGCTTGATGGACGGCATCCGCCGGATCGATCTGGCGGCGGTGGATGAGATCGACAGTGCCGGCGTCGCCGCGCTGCGATTGCTGCAGAAGCAGGCCGCCGCGCGCGGCCAGGCGCTGACGCTGGCGCCGGTGTCGGCGCGCTTTCGCGCCATCTGCGCGGCCCATCGCGTGGACCTGGACGCAGACCCTACTGGAACGAAGCAATGAAAACGAATCCCCTCGCATTTCGAATGCTGCTGCCGAGCCTTGGCCTGGCGCTGCTGCTGTCGTGGAGCTCGAACGCGCAAACCCAGCCAAGCCCGTCCGCGCAGGTGCCCGGCACGGCGCCGACCGCCATGCTGAGCTGGGGGCCCAGCATGGACCTGCCGGTGGATGCGACTACGCAGGGCGACGTCCGCAACAGTGAGGGTGCCGGCCGCCACGGTGACCCCTGGGAGCGCTTCAACCGGCGCATGCATCGCTTCAACATGTTCATCGACCGGATCGCGCTGAAGCCCGTCGCCAAGGGCTATCAGCGCATCACCCCGGCGCCGGTTCGCACCGGCGTGCGCAATTTCTTCAGCAACCTCGGGCAGCCGCTGACGGCGGTCAATCTGCTGCTGCAGGGCCGTCCGGGCCAGGCCGGCACCGCGCTCGGTCGTTTCACCTTGAACACCACGCTCGGAATGGCCGGATTCTTCGACCCGGCCACTGCCGCCAGCATCCCCTACCGCGACGCCGATCTTGGCCAGACCCTGGGTCGCTACGGTTGGGAGCGCTCGCGCTATCTGGTGATGCCGCTGTTCGGCCCCGGCACCGTGCGCGATGTCGGCGCGCGTCTGGTCAATACGCGGGTCAGTCCGATCAGCTGGCTGGCCGACGAGTACGGCGCGGGCGTGACCTTCGTCTACGGCGTCGATGCCCGCGCCAGTGCGCTGCAGTTCGACGGCATGCTCGCTGAAGCGGAAGACGAATACCTGCTGATCCGCGACGCCTACATGCAGCGCCGTCACTGCCAGATCGTCGACTGCAGCGATGACCTGCCGGACTACCTGCTGCCCGAGTACGAGTACGAGATCCCCGACGTCGACATCGACAACTTCCGTCGCTGAGATGAGCGACTCGGCCGCGATCGACAGCCTGCCGGCGGCCCTGCATCAAGCCTGGGCCGCTCTGATCGAGGGCGCGGCCCGTCGCGATTCGCCCTTCCACCAGGGGGTCCTGGCGAGCATCAACGTCGATGGCCCACAGGCGCGCTACGTGGTGCTGCGCAGCGCCGATGCCGAGCACGGCCTGCTGGCTTTCCATACCGATACGCGAGCGCCGAAGTGCGCCGAAATCGCCGCTGAACCGCGGGTCAGCTGGTGCTTTTTTGGCGACGCCCTGCAAGTGCGCTGCAGTGGGCGCGCGCAGCTGCACACTGAAGGTGCGGCGGTCGACGCCGCTTGGCAGCACACCACCGACTTCGGTCGTCGCGGCTATCACGCCCTGCAGCCGCCCGGTACGCCGCTTGAACAGCCCGGCAGCGGCTTGCCCGCTGAGCTTCAACAGCGCCTGCCGAGCGCGGCGGAATCCGAGCTGATCCGGCCTCGATTTGCACGGGTCGAGGTACGGCTCGACCGCATCGACTGGCTGCATCTCGGCCACCGGGGTCATCGTCGCGCCTGTTTCGAGCGCAGCAACGGCTGGGCCGGGTGCTGGCTGCAGCCCTAGCAGCCTGTCGGGCTTTGGGGGTCGAGGCGAAAATTCGACTGCGCGAGGACAGTTTTTCGACGATTCGCAGGCCGAGTGGGCTCTCTTGGTCAAGAATCGGCGGAAAAGTGGACCGCGCAGGCGGATTTGCAGCCCGGCCAACCAAAGTCCGACAGGCTGCTAGCCCGGATGCTTCGCAGCGGTCGCTGACGATCGCGCCGGAATCAGCGTGGATGGCCCCGCGCAGGAGCACGACCAGCAGCTGCAGCAACTGGGCAGGGCAGGGCGCAGACCAAGCGCAGCGAGACCGGTCCGAGGGCCGCAAAGCACGAAGATGCAGCCGCACGGAGTGTGCGCAGCGACATCCTTCAAGAACCCGGATGCAGTCAGAGATTCAGAGCCCAATCGGGCGCCTGTGTGAAAGATGCTGGCGAGGCCCGAGGCGAGAAGACCGACACGCAGACATTGCCGGTCGGACGTGTATTCTTGCCGCGCGCCGCGTGCTTCCGCGGTTGCCTACCGTTCGGATCTGCAGCAAGGGGAAAATCTGTGCAACGACGTGAATTTCTGGCAGCTGCCGGTTTGGCGGCTGGTGCCTGCGGCTCGGCGCGTGCGGGCGCCACTGCGCTGAGCGCTGATTCACCCCGCCTGCTGCTGCTGAGCGCGCCCAGCGCCGACGCCGGCGCTCGATTCCTGCCACAGGGGCTTGCCGACTGCGCGCACTGCGACAGCGCGAGGGTGCACGTGAGCATCGACAGCTTTCATGCGGCCGACGGAGGCGCGGTGCTCGATGACCTCGCCCTGCACGCGATGTTCGACCTGCAGGACGGCGGAAGCGCGGCCTTCACGGCTTGGAGCTTCCACGCCGGCGCGGTTGAATCGCGCACCGATTCAACCCGCTTCACCGCTGGCCGCGACAGCCTGCGCCGGTTCGAGATCGAGTATCGGCTGGCGGGCAACACCGAATCACAGCGCGAGATCTGTGCGCTGACGCGCTTCGATCTGCCCCTGCTCGCGCCCGGCCATTACGTGCTGCTGGGGCCGCGTCGCGATGGTTCACGGCTGCCGCCGCAGGCGCTGCGCCACAGCGGTGATAGCAAGGCACCGCTGGCGAATCTGCCCGCACGCGATTTCGACTACCTCGCGTTTCGCGTCGAAGCCCTCGGCTGAGCGCGGGCGAAGCGTCGGCCCGCCCGATGCGGCGGCGGGCCGCCGACTGACCAGGAGACCCGCATGCAGCTTCTGACCCACGCGCAGTTTGCCGGCTGCCTCAATGAGACTTTTGTGGCTGAGCTCAACGAGGGGTCGATCAACTTCCAGTTGGTGGAAACCCAGCTGGTCGAAACCCGGCAGGCGCAGAACTCTTCGCGCGAGGCCAGCCGCGAGCCGTTCTCACTGCTGTTTCTGAATACGGCGCCGGTGCTGTTCCCGCAGCAGATCTACCGAATGCGGCATCCGCGGCTCGGCGAGGTCGGCATCTTCATGGTGCCGATCGCGCAGAGCCGCGACGGTTTCATCTATCAGGCCATCTTCAACTGAGTCAGCCGGCTGTCCAGCGCATTTCGATATGCGAGCCGGTGGCATCAGCAGCATCGACGCGCGCGAACCCGAGCCGCCGGTAGAGCGCCATTGCGCGCGGGTTGTGCACTTGCACATGCAGCCTGAGCCCGCGTTGGCGCACGGCGGCAGAGGCCTGTGCGGCTTCCAGTAGCAGGCTGCCCATGCCGAGACCGCGCCATTCCGGCAGAAGGCAGATGTCAACGATGAGGTCATCAGCGGGGCGGCTGTCGCCCAGTAAGGCACGGTCGCGATACAGCCGACCGATTGGACCGCGTGCACCTACGATCAGCCAGAAATCGGCGTGCGGGAAATGGCCGACGAAATGGTGGTGCTGCAGTTTGAACTGCTGATCCAGAAAGGCGCGCTTGGTCGCCTCGGGCCACGGCACCGGTGCCATTTCCTCGGCGCGGGTGCTGGCGTAGAGATCACGCAGCCACGGCAGATCTGCGTCTCGCGCAGTGCGCAGCGAAAACCCGCGCTCGCTGAGCGGCGCGGGCTTGATCAGCCCATCGCAATCGGTGCGTTCAGCCGGAAATGAAACGTCGGTCTGCGATAGGGCCACGGTCCGTTTCGTCACGCCGGTGCGCCGATCAAGGGAACGACGGGTAAATGCCCTGCAGTGCAATGCAGAAATTCACGCCGAGATACGGCTGCTGGTTCTGGTGCGGCTGCCCACCGCCTGCGCTGGGTTGGAGCATGTTCGGGGCGAAGGTGGTGTTCGGCGCGCTGGACACGAAGGGCCTGTTCGCGGTGCTGCTGGGCTGCGACAGCCCGCCGTTCGCCACCGGCGAGCTCGAGCGGTTCGCGGTATCCGCCGGCAGAAACGCGTTGATGCCGTGGTTGTGAGATGGGATCTGGTTGCCGGTGAGCGTAACCGTGTTCACACCGAAGGTCTGGCCCAGGCTGCGCGGCGAAAGGCCCGGTCCTGATCCCTGCTGACAACCGGCGCGTCCGGCAAAATTCGGCAGCTGGAAGGTGGTTTGGCCATTGCCGCCGTAGATGACGCCGATCAGCGAGAACAGGGCGGTGTTCTGAGAGATCGGCAGCGTGGCGCCGTTCGCGAACGCCCAGCCACGCGGGTTGAAGTTGAAGCCGAACATCTGGATTTCGCCGATAAAGGGTTGCGTCACGAGATGGGTCCTCCAGTGAGGTGTGCTGCGCGGACGTGCGGATGCGGTCGCGCTGCGGCTGCGCCGGGATGGCGCTGTGGATTCAGCGTGCGAACGGGCGCGACAATCAGGATTGCGACGGGAAAATGCCTTGGGTGGCGATGGCGTACTGCACCGTCAGCGTGGGCATGCAGTTCTCATGCGGCTGACTGCCACCGGCGGCCGACGTCGATTGAGCCGACATGGGCAGCGCGGTCGCGCCGGTAATGTCCGAGGCGTAGAACGTATCGCCGCTGACCGTACCCGGGAGCGAGGACGGGGTCGGAGTGAGGGCACTGGCAGCGCCCGAGGTCACGGCCAAAATGTGCGTATGAGCCGGCATCTGGGTCGGAAGCACGGTGACGGTTTCCGTCCCAGCCCTCTGGCCGATGACATAGGTGCTCAGGCCGGGTCCGGTGCCTTGGTGAATTGGCAGGCGGCCCCGCAAATCGGGCACGGCGAAGGTGGTCTGACCGTCGCCGCCGTAAGTGGTGCCGATCAGGGCGAACAGTGCGTCGTACTCCGAGATGGCCAGCAGGCTGCCGTCGCATGCCTGCCATCCGTTCGGTGCCCCGCGAGTGCCGAAACCGAACATGCGGATCTCACCGATGTAGGGGGTGCTCATTGAGTTGTGCTCCAGAAGTCAGTGGTCGGTCGTGCATTGATGTGGACGCTGACGGCCGTTGGCCAGAACCTGCGTGCGCTCAATTGCGCGACGGAAAAATGCCGCTGAGCGCGACGCAGAAATTGATCACGCTGTAGGGCTGCAGGTTCGGATGGGGCTGGTTGCCACCCGCCGGCACGACACTCTGCGGATTCTGAGGCAACACGGGCCCGGTGCTCGCGGCGTACAGATTCGGCGCGGTCGCCGTGCTGGTACTGGTAGCGAAAAGACGTCCGGCCGCGTTGCGGTTGTCGCCGTTGGCCGTTGAAGCATTCGCCGAGTGCGTGTGTGCAGGCAGGTTGGTCGATAGCAGGGTGACATTCTCGACCCCGGACGCCTGACCGATCTGGACCGCCGGCGGCTGCCAGCCCGGGTCTACCGATGATGCGTAGCCAATCGGTGTACGGCTGCGCAGATCAGGCAGGGCGAAGTTGGTTGTGCCGTTACCCCCGTACTGCGTTCCCAACAACGAAAACAGCGCCTGGTTCTGATTGATTGGCAACAGCTGTCCGTTGCACAGGGCCCAGAATCTTGGTGCGAAATTGAAGCCGGTCATCATGATCTGACCGATGAAGAACTCGCTCATCGCTCTCCTCCCCTTGGATGGTGGGCGCAGACGGCTTGTGCGCCGCGCCGGCGTACTCTGAACCGCATTCGCTGGTCCCACAAGACCCAGATTCGCACGCGCGCCGCGCGCTTCACCCTCGCCAATCGACCCTACTGCAGCCGAAACAAACGTGGTCAAGGATCTACTCGCCGCCTGTCAGGAGATCATCCGCAGGCTGCGAGGTGAGTCGACGGCTGGGTGCCTGCACACGCCCGCGCGTCTTGCGTGCCGCCTTCGGCAGGTTCAGGGCGTCTCTTTCCGTCGTTGCACGTGGAATGCATCGCCGAGCTTTCCCAAGCGAGGCGCATCTGTTTCAATGACGGGGGGCCGTCTGCAGGGGCAGCGATGCCGTGCAAAGCGCGAAGGCTTCAACAGCCAGGGCGCACTGCCCGCTACCGAATGCTCTGCAGAGAGCCAATGGGTTATCCGGGTCGATCATTCAGGGGAGTCAGACGCATGTCACTCGTTCTCGGTTACGCCGCGCGGAACGCGCGTTTGTCCTTAACAGCGCTGCTGCTTGCAGTGTTCGCGCTGCTGGCGTCCGGAGCTGCGAGCGCCCAGCACACCTCGGTGCTATGCCCGGCCCAGACGGCAACCGTCACCTCCGGGGGGTCGGTCACCATCAATATCAGTGCCTGTCAACAGGCCGGCAACGGCGGAATCGGCCCGATTGACGGCGGCAGCTTCGGCGCTGGGGACTTCGAAAACCATGGCACGGCCACGACCCGGCTCGAGTCTGGTGGTAGCCAATGGTTTCTGGACTACAGCCACAACGGTTCCACAGGTATCGGTTCGACCGATGTCTTTGAACTCAGCGATGGTTCCTTGGCCGGCAACGGCGACATCCGGTTCACGATCACCATCAACCCGTCGGCCTCGCCGATCACCGTGCTGCCGGCCGCGCTGCCGACGCTGACCGCTGGCACACCGTTTTCGCAGACACTGACGTCGTCCGGCGGACTCGCGCCCTACACGTACGCGTTGCAGAGCGGCGTTCTGCCCATTGGGCTGACCCTGACCAGCGGTGGCGTCCTCAGCGGCACGCCGACCCAGCGCGGCGCCTACAGCTTCAGTGTCCGTTCGACCGATTCGACCTCGCCGACGGCCCAGTTTGTCGACAGGGGCTATACCGGCACCGTGCAGAACCCGAGCCTCGCGCTCGTCCCGGCCAGCGCCACCGCCATCCAGAGTGCGCCTTTCTCGCTGGCGCTCAGCACCGCCGGCGGCGTCGCGCCGCACACCTATCTGCTTGAAACCGGCACCTTCCCGGCCGGTATCACCGTTTCCAGCGCCGGCGTGGTCAGTGGCACCACTGCTGCCGCGCCCGGCAACTATCCCGTGACCCTGCGCGTGACTGACGCCAGCACCGGCCCGGGCAGCTACTTCGAGGTCGAACCCTTCACCCTGACCGTCAGCCCGCCGCCCTCGGTGTCGATCGCTGTCTCGCCGGCCTCGGTCAGCGAGGACGGCGCCACCAATCTGACGTACACGGTCACCCGCAGCCTCAACTTGAGTTCGCCGACCACGGTCAACATCACCACCGGCGGCACCGCGACCTCCGGCACCGACTACGCCGGCGGTGTCGCCACGGTCGTCATCCCTGCATCTGCGACCACTGCGACCATCACCATCAATCCGAACGTCGACGGCACGGTCGAGGCGGACGAAACCGTGATCCTGACGGTTGCTGCAGGCACCGGCTACACCGTCGGTGCACCCGCCAGCGCGACCGGCACCATCCTCAATGACGACGTGCCGAGCGCGACGATCAGCGTCTCGCCCGCCGCAGTGGCGGAGGACGGCGCACCGAATCTTGTCTATACCATCACCCTGAACCAGGCGAATCCGTCCGCGGCGACGTCGGTGAACTACACAATCGCCGGCACCGCGACCAACGGCACCGACTACGCGACGATCACCTCGCCGCTGGTCATCGCGGCCGGCGCCACCACCGGCACGATCACAGTCAATCCGACCGCCGACGCCACCATCGAAGCGGACGACACAGTCATCCTCACGCTTGCCGCGGGCACCGGTTACACGGTCGGCGTGCCGAACAGCGCTACTGGCACCATCCTCAACGACGATCTGCCGAACCTGGTGATCAACGACGTCACCGCGAACGAAGGCAATGCCGGCATCACCAACTTCACCTTCACGGTGAGCCTGAGTGCGCCGGCCGGCCCGGGCGGCGTCACCTTCGACATCGCCACCGCCAATGGCATCGCCACGGCGGGTGTCGACTACGTCGCCAACAGCCTGACCAGCCAGACCATTCCCACCGGCTCCAGCACCTACACCTTCACGGTGCTGGTCAACGGCGACACGTTGAACGAGCCGAGCGAGACCTTTTTCGTCAACGTCACCAACGTGGTCAACGCGGTCGTTGTCGATGGCCAGGGCGTGGGCACTATCGTCAACGACGATCCGCTGCCGAGCCTGTCGATCAATGACGTTTCCGTGACCGAGGGCAACAGTGGTACCGTCAATGCGGTGTTCACGGTGACCCTGAGTGCAGCCAGCGGACAGACGGTGCAGGTCAACTACGCCACTGTCGATGGCACTGCGACCCAGCCGGCGGACTACACCAGTACCAGCGGCACGCTGACCTTCACCGCTGGCGCGACCACCCGGACGATCACCGTACCGGTGATCGGTGAAACCGTGCCCGAGGCGAACGAGACCTTCTTCGTCAACTTGAGCGGTGCGACCAACGCGACGATCAGCGACAACCAGGGCCTTGGCACAATCACCAATGACGATGTGCCGGTGACCGTTGATCCGGCCACATTGCCGAATGGCGGCGTCGCGGCGGCTTACAGCCAGACCCTGACCGCGGGCGGCGGCGTCGCTCCGTACGCGTTCTCGGTCAGTGCGGGTGCCCTACCGGCGGGGCTCACCCTGTCCGCCGGTGGCGTGCTTAGCGGTACGCCGACGGCAGGCGGCACGTTCAACTTCACCATCAGCGCGACCGATACCAGCCCGTTCCCCGGGCCCTTTGTTGGCAACCAGGCCTACACCGTGGTGATCGCGCCGCCGACGATCGTCTTGCCGGCGACCCCGCTGCCGGGCGCTACCCTGGGTGCGACGTACACGACGTCGATCCTCCCGGCATCGGGCGGCACCTCGCCCTACGCCTATGCGGTCACTGCAGGCGCACTGCCCGGCGGCCTGAACCTCAACGCCGCGACCGGCGCCATCACCGGCACGCCGAGCGCTCTGGGCACGTTCAACTTCAGCATCACCGCCACGGACAGCAGCACCGGCACCGGTCCCTACACCGCGACCCGGAGCTACACCATCGGGGTGATCGACAACCCGCCGGTGGCGAACAATTCGACGCTGACCGTGGCCTACAACGCCGCCGCGACCAATGCACCGCTGAACATCACCGGCGGCACGCCGACCTCGGTCGCCATCGTGACGCCGGCCAGCAGCGGAACCGCCATCGCCACCGGTACCACCATCACCTACCAGCCGACCGCAGGTTTTGCCGGTAGCGCCACCTTCACCTACACCGCCACCAACAGCGCCGGCACCTCGGCGCCTGCCACGGTCACCGTCACAGTCAGCAACCCGGTGGTCACCATCACTCCGAGCGGCGGTTTCGCTGCAACGGTGGCGGCCCCCTACACGCAGACCTTCACCTGGAATGGCGGAGCCCAGCCCTGGAGCGGCTACCAGGTCACCAACCTGCCGGCCGGGCTGTCGATCACCGGCAGCACTGCGAACAGCGTGACGTTCTCGGGCACACCGACCCAGGCGGGCAGCTTTGCGCTGAATGCCTCGGCCGTCGATAGCAGCACCGGGAGCGGGCCGTTCACGATCAGCCAGTCGTTCACGCTGACCGTCGCAGGTCCGTTGCTGACGCTTTTGCCCTCGCCGACGTCAGTGAATCCGATCAACGCGACTTACGGTGCCCCGTTCTCGCTGAACTACTCCGGCAACGCTGGCATCGCTCCGTACAGTTTCCAGGTGACCGCCGGTGCCCTGCCGCCAGGGCTGAGCCTCACCGGGAGCACGCTCTCTGGGACGCCGATGACGCCGGGCAGCTACATCTTCGACATCAGGCTGTCCGATAGCGCCACCGGCGCGGGCGCGCCGTTCTTCGTCGTGGAAACGTATCTGATCGAAGTGGCTGCGCCGACGATCGCGGTGAACCCGGCGTCGCTGCCGGGTCCGACGGCGGCCGTGGCCTACAGCCAGACCCTCACGGCCAGTGGCGGTGTGGCCCCCTACGCGCTCACTGTGACTGCAGGCGCCCTGCCGGCAGGGCTGAGCTTGGCCACCGGCGGCGCCTTGACCGGCACGCCGACGGCCGTGGGCAGCTTCAACTTCACCGTCACCGCGACCGATGCCAACAGCCAGACCGGTAGCCGCGCCTACACCCTGACGGTGGGCGCGCCGACGCTCACGCTCACCCCGGCAGCCGGTCCGCTCACTGTCGCTTACGGCGCGGCGTACAGCCAGGCGTTTACCGCTGGCGGCAGCCCGGGCCCGTACACCTACGCGCTCACCGGCGCACTGCCAGCCGGCCTGAGCTTCAGCGGCAACACCGTGAGCGGCACGCCGACCGCACCTGGCAGCTTCCCGATCACGGTCACCGCCACCGACACCGGTCTGACCGGTACCGGCGCGCCGTTCTCGATCGCCCGCAACTACACCGTCGAAGTAGGCGCGCCGACCGTGGTGGTGGCACCGGCGACCCTGCCCGGTGGTACCGCTGCAGCGGCGTACTCGCAGACCCTCAGCGCCAGCGGCGGCGTCGCCCCGTACAGCTTCAGTGTCAGCGCCGGCAGCTTGCCGACGGGCTTGAGCCTCAGCAGTGGCGGCGTGCTCTCGGGCACACCGACCGCCAGCGGCAGCTTCGGCTTCACTGTGACTGCCAGCGATGCCAACACCCAGACCGGCAACCGCGTCTATACGGTGGTGATCGGCGTGCCGACCCTGAGCCTGCTGCCGGCCAGCCTGCCCAATGGCGCAGGCGCCAGCCCCTACAGCGCCACCTTCACGGCCAGTGGTGGCGTCGCGCCCTACACCTACGCGGTCAGTGCGGGAACACTGCCGGCGGGACTGAGCCTCAGCACCGCAGGCGTGCTCAGCGGCACGCCGACCGTGAGCGGCAGCTTCAGCTTCAGCGTGCAGGCGACCGACAGCACCGGCGGCACGGCAGCGACGGTCAGCAACGCCTACACGCTGCAGATCGCAACGCCGACCATCAGCATCCTGACCTCGCTCCCGCCCGGATTGGCGGTGGGTTCGGCCATCAATCTGCAGCTGAACGCCAGCGGCGGTACTGGGCCCTACACCTACGCGGTCACCACCGGCATTCTGCCGCCTGGTCTGAGCTTGAGCCCCTCAGGTCTGCTCAGCGGCGTTGCAAGCGCCTCCGGAGTCTTCAACTTCACCCTGACCGTCACTGATGCATCGGGCTTCACCGGCACCCGCGCCTACACGCTCGGCACCATACCCACCCCGACCACCGTTCCCACGCAAACACCCGCCGGCCTGATTCTGCTGCTGCTCGCCGTGCTGGCGATCGGCTGGGCATCGATGCGCGGTTCCCGCACCGCGGTCTAGGCGCGGCAGTGAAACAAGAGGGTCCGGCGGTCGCGAAGCGTCGCCGGGCCCTCTTCATGGAGCAGGTAGCGCCTCGTGTCATGCGTCGACAACATCGGCGCGCGGCTTTGCAGGCGCCACCTATTGATCCGGCACGATGACGATTGAACGCTTTCGGCACAGCGCGCGGGTTGACGCGCGTTTCGTGAAAGCCTTGCGCTTCAAACTTCAGCTGGCCGAATCAACAGCTCGTTTTTGGGTCGGTGGCGCCAATGCCGGGATGGAAGGGAGTCACATCCTGATCTCCCGAATGCTCCCGCGCGCTCACCCCTCCACGTACCGGAGCCCTGCGTGACGCTCGCGATCGAACTCATCGGCCTGCACAAGTCCTTCGGCGGCAAGCAGGCCGTCACGGACCTCCAGCTCCGCGTTCCCAGCGGCGCGCTGTAGGGCATCTTCGGGCCCAACGGCGCAGGCAAGAACACCTCGCTGCGAATGCTGCTGTCGATTCTGTTTCCCGATCGCGGCGAGGTGCGGGTGCTGGGTCTGGTTCGGCGCTGAGGGCCTAAGACCGCATCGGCTATCTGCCGGAAAAGCGTGGCGTCTACCGCAAGATGAAGATGGTCGACTTCCTGCTGCACATGGGCGTGCTAAAGGGCTTGACCCGCGCGGATGCCAAGCGTCGCGGCCTGCAGTGGCTGGAACGGGTCGGCCTGGCCGAAGTGGCCAAGAAGCCCCGCGAAGAGCTGTCGAAGGGCATGCAGCAAAAGGTGCAGTTCATCGCCGCCGTCATCCACACGCCCGAGCTGCTGATTCTGGATGAGCACTTCAACGGACTCGACCCGGTCGAAATGCGGCTGCTGAAAGCTCTGATTGAAGCCGAGCATGCGCGCGGCTGCACCGTGCTGTTCGAGACACATGTGATGCCACAGGCCGAAGCCATGTGCGAGCACATCGTGATGATTCACCAGGGTCGCAAGGTGCTGGATGACACCCTCAGCGGCATCAGCGCCGGGCATCAGCGGAATGCCATCCAGTTGGAGCCCTTGAAACCCGCAAGCGAAGTGCCGGCAAGCGTGCGTGCCTTGCCCGGCGTGCTGAGCATCGAACCGCAGGGACGCGGCTATCGCATCGCCCTGGCCGAGCGCACCGATCTGCCGGCCACGCTGGCGGCGCTGGCCCGCGAGTGGCCGCCCGCCAAGCTTGAGATCGTGCGTCCGAGTCTTGAGGACATCTTCATCGACATCGTCGGCACCGATATCAACCGGGAACACCTGGCATGAGCAAGATCCTGCAGATCGCCTGGCGCGAGTTCGTGGCCACGGCCATGACCAAGGGTTTCATCATCGGTCTGGTCGCCATGCTGGCCGTTCCGCTGCTGAGCAATTTCAAGTCGCCTGCAGTTCACGCGCTGGCGGCTGATGCTGATGTCGAAGCCGAGAAGGCGTGACTGCCGGACCCCGGCGGTCAGCCCCTTCGTGATGGTGATGCGGATCAGCTACAACACCCCGCCGCCGGTCTGGCAGATCGGGCTGGCGCTGGTGATCGGCGTGCTGTCGACGATGGCGGCGATGCGGGTCGCCGGCAAGGTGTTCCGGGTTGGTTTGCTGATGCATGGCAAGCCGCCGAATTTTGCGACTTTGATTCGATGGGTGAGGATGGCCTGAGGCGGGCCCATAGGGTGGGTCTTGACCCACCGCAGCTGTTGGGCGACATCAGCACCGCACCGCTCTTCGTGTGACCGAAGCGGAAAGCAAGATCAAGAGCAAGAGCTTTCGGTCGGCCCTGCGGGCCGGCCGAGTCACTTTCTCTTGAGTGGCCAAGAGAAAGTAACCAAAGAGAAGGCCACCCCTCGTCCGCGCCCTACGTGCATCCTGCACTTCGGGTTCGCGTGAGGTGGTCGGGGTTCGTGGACAGTGCGTCCCTGCACTGTCACGAACCTCGCCGGCATCCCTGCCGGCGACCCTTCGGGCGGACCGACCGCCTCCCGCCGCTGCCCAGGGGCCCCGGGTAGAGCGCGGGCTTCCTGCCCGCAGAAGCCGACCACGCGGGACTTGGAGACTCCGCCTCCGTCAAACGGTAGTGCAGCAAATTATCGATTGTGAATACACTCGACTCCGGGAGGCCCTGAACACGAATCGTCCGCCACGCGAATGGCCGGCGCCGCTCGGGACACCTCCCCGGAGCGCGGGCACGCGCTCCGTCAGGAGGTCAATGCGAAGTCGCCGGTCCCGAGTTCGCGCGAGGGGAAGCCCGCTTCTGAGCAGTACTCTCCAAAGCACGGCCAAGGAATGAACGTGGTCGCGCAGCGCTGCTGTGACTGCAATTGCATGGAGGCATTCCATGAAAAGGCAGATCGCGGTGAAGGTGACTGTCGATGTCGCTCAGGTGATATCAGCTGCTGCAAAGCTGGTACTCGCTCTGGGATTTGTCGTCGGTTACTTGTAGAACGAGGGCGTGGCCCGGATCGCACATCCATCCGGGTCACGCACCTTTCTTTCGACTCTGCACCATGTCTTCATTCGAGGCCCCCAACCAACGGCCCGCTCTTCACGCTCCACCCACCGCCATACTCGCCGCACCCCATCGGTGAGGATGTTCCATGGCCCCCAGCCTTCTCAGCCGCGCGCTGCGCGCGAGTCTTGTTGTTGCCGGTCTCGGCGCTGCGGCTTCGGCCAGTGCGGAGACCAAGCTGCTGCGCTTTCCGGATGTCCACGGCGAGCGGGTGACCTTCGTCTATGCCGGTGACATCTACATCGCCTCGACCGCCGGCGGCGTGGCGCAGCGGATGACTTCGCATGCGGGCTCGGAGCTGTACCCGAAGTTCTCGCCGGACGGCTCGCAGATCGCGTTCGCGGCCGAGTACAACGGCACCCGCCAGGTGTACGTGATGCCGGCCGGCGGCGGTGAGCCGCGGCAGCTGACCTGGTACAACGATGTCGGCCCGATGCCGCCGCGCGGCGGTACGGACAACCGGGTGCTGGACTGGACCCCGGATGGTCAGCACGTGCTGGTGCGCATGAATCGCGTGCCCTACGACGAGCGCAGCGGGCGCCCGTATCTCGTTCCGGTCGACGGCGGCATGGAGCAGCCGCTGGCGATCCCTGAAACCGGCGGCGGCATGCTCAGCCCGGATGGAACGCAGTTCGTGTACACGCCGATCGATCGCGATTTCCGCAGCTGGAAGCGCTACCGCGGCGGCCGCGCGCAGGACGTGTGGACCTACGACCTGGTCAACAACACCTCACAGCAGCTGACCGACCACCCGGCCACCGACCATCAGCCGATGTGGGTGGGCGACCAGGTGTACTTCGTTTCGGACCGCAACTACACGCTCAATCTGTTCGGTATGCCGGTGACTGGTGGCGAGCCGCATCAGCTGACCGAGTTCAGCGGGTTCGACGTGCTCTGGCCGAGCGCCGGCCCGGACAGCATCGTGTTCGAGAATGGCGGCGCGCTGTGGCAGTTCATCCCCGCCAGTGGGCAGACCCGGCAGATTCCGATCACCGTGCGCGGCGATCTGCCGCAGACCCTGCCGCGGTTTGTCGATGCCTCAAAAAACATCGAGAGCTTTGACCTGTCACCCGACGGCAAGCGCGCCCTGTTCGGCGCCCGCGGCGAGGTCTTCAGCGTGCCGGCCAAGCACGGCGAGACGCGCAATCTGTCGCGGACGCCGGACGCCCGCGAGCACAGCGTCAGCTGGTCGCCGGACGGCCGTTCAGTGGCCTACCTTTCCGATGCATCGGGCGAGTACGAGCTGTACGTGCAGGCGCAGGACGGCAGCAGCGCGGCGCGGCGGGTGAGCACCGATGGCGATATCTGGCGGTTCCAGCCGCTGTGGTCGCCGGACAGCCGCCACTTCGTGTACGCCGACAAGCGCCAGCGGCTGCGGCTGGTGAATGCCGAGAGCGGCGTCACCGCCGAGCTCGACAACTCGGTGCAGGAGGACATCACCCAGTACAGCTGGTCGCCGGACAGCCGCTTCGTGGCCTATGTGAAAACCGGCGGCAGCCGCAATGGCTCGATCTGGCTGTACAGCGTCGACAGCGCCGCGACCCAGCAGCTCACGCCGGACGAAACCAGCGAGTTCGCGCCGACCTTCGACCCCGAGGGGCGCTATCTGTACTTCCTGTCGAACCGCGATTTCAACCTCGGTTTTTCGGCCTTCGAGTTCAACTACCTGTATCAGAACGCGACCCGCATCTATGCGGCGCCGCTGGCCGCCGATGGCCCGGTGCTGTATGCGCCGAAGAGTGACGAGGTCAGCGTCACGGCCGCCGCCGAAGCCAAGCCCGCCGCCGCAGCGACGGCGCCCAAGCGCCTGCGCATCGATGTGCCCGGCTTCAACCAGCGGGTGGTCGCGCTGAAGGCGCCGGCCGGCAACTATCAAGGCCTGTCGGCCAACGCCAAGGGCGTGTTCTTCGTTGCCAACAACGGCCAGGGCCCGGGTGAACTGCGCTACCTGGGCCTCGATGACGAGCAGCCGAAAACGGTCGCGAACCAGATTACCGGCTACCGCCTCGCCGGCGGCGGCGGCCATCTGTTGCTGCGCCGCAGTGAGCGCTTTGCGATCACCGAGGCCAAGCCCGAGGTCGATTTCGATGCCGGCGTGCTCAAGCTCGATGGGCTGCAGCTGCGGGTCGATCCGAAGCGCGAATGGGCGCAGCAGTACGCCGATGCCTGGCGAATCCTGCGCGACTGGTTCTACGACCCCGGCATGCACGGCCAGGATTGGCTCGCGATCCGCGATCGTTACGCGGCGCTCCTGCCGCACGTCGCCAGCCGCGCCGATCTCGACTACCTGCTGACCGAGTTGGCGGGCGAGGTGAATGCCGGCCATGTGTATGTGGAGCGCGGCGATGAGCCGCAGGTCGAGCGTCGTGCCGGCGGCCTGCTGGGCGCGGAGTTCAGCCGCCACGACAGCGGCTATTTCCAGGTCGGCAAGGTGTTCGCCGGCGAGAACTGGAACCCGGCCCTGCGCAGCCCGCTGACCGAGGCGCATGCCAATGTCAGCGAAGGCGACTACATCCTCGCCATCGACAATGTCAGCACGCGCGAAGTCGCCAACTTCTATCAGCTGCTGGAAGGCAAGGGCGAGCGCACGGTCAGCCTGCGGGTGAACAATCGCCCGGAAGAAGCCGGCGCGCGCGAAGTGCGGGTGCAGACGATCACCAGCGAGCAGGGCCTGCGCTACAAGGCCTGGGTCGACGGCCGCCGACGTCTGGCCGCCGAGCTGTCGGACGGCCGGGTCGGCTATATCCATCTGCCCAACACCGCGGTGGAGGGCAACCGCGAGCTCAACCGCGGCATGCTGGCCTACGGCCACATGGATGCGCTGATTCTGGACGATCGCTACAACGGCGGTGGCTTCATTCCGGACCGCATGATCGAGCTGCTGATGCGTCAGCCGCTGAACTACTGGAAGCGCCGCGGGCTGGAGCCCAACCCGACCCCGTTCCTGCACCATGCCGGGCCGAAAGCGATGCTGACCAACGGGCTGTCGAGCTCGGGCGGCGACGCGCTGCCCTACTACTTCCGCAAGATGGGCCTGGGCCCGATCATCGGCACCCGCACCTGGGGCGGCTTGATCGGCATCAGCGGCAACCCGCGTCTGGCCGACGGCGGTGCCATTCTGGCCGCGACCTTCCGCTTCATGGACACCAACGGCCAATGGGCGGTGGAGGACGAAGGCGTGGCGCCGGACATCCAGGTCATCGACCGCCCGGAGCTGATCGCCGCCGGCCGCGACCCCAGCCTGGAACGCGCGGTCGCCGAGCTGCTGCAGGCGCTGCAGGCCAAGCCACCGCAGCAGCCGGTGGCGCCGCCAGCACCGAGCGGGTTCCCGCGGCTGTAGGGCAGGCCGGAGGGATTCGGGATTCAGAGCACTGGCGACAAGCATCGAGCTCGCCGCGCTCCAATCCCGAATCCCGATTCTCGAATCCCCGCCCGCCAGCCAAACTCCCAACTCCGTCACACGCGGTATTCTTGCGGCCATCCCCCGACATGGCTGCACATCTGCATGCGTTGCTACGTTTACCGCAGCGAGAAGCGCCCCGATGCCTACGTCTACCTGCGCGACGAGGGCGGCTTCGAGCTGCTGCCGGAATCGCTGCGCGCGAGCCTGGCGCCGTTCACTTTCGCGCTCAGCGTCGAACTGACGCCGGGCCGCACCCTGGCCCGTGAGGATGCTGCGGTGGTGCGCGCCAATCTGGCCGAGAACGGCTTCCACGTGCAGCTGCCGCCGCGCCTGATCGACCTGCCGGACAGCATGCCTGCGCATGGCCGGTGATATCGCTGCCGGCGCCGCGCGACCGCCGGCGCTGCCGCTGGCGGTGCTGCTGTCGACTCCGCTGCTGATCGCTGCGTTCGCGCTGGGGCCGACCTTCGAGCTGCCGACGGCCGCGGCGCTGCCGCTGCTGGCCGCTGGGCTCGGTCTGCAGTTGGCCGGTGCGGTCTTGGCCAGCGCCCAGCTGCGGGTGCCGAGAACCGGGTCGGCCCTGCTGCGTGGCCTGATCGGCGCCGGCCTGCTGCTGCTGATCGCCTTGGTCATCGGGCTGCCCCTGCTGCAGTGGCCGTTCGCTGCGCTGCGCGCGTCAGGCGCTCTGGGTCCGGTGCTGCTGTTCTGTGGCGGCGTGGCGGTGGCCGGGCTGCTGGCCAGTCGGGTGTTCACCGACCCGGTGCTGCTGTTCGTGCCCGAGCCGCCGACCCGGCGCAGCCTCGGCCAGCATCTGGCGCGCGCGCGTCTGCACAGCCAGCGCCTGTTCAATCGCAGCCAGGTCAGCCTGGGCCAAGGCAGTGCCGGCGGGCTGCTGGTGCTGGTGCTGCTGCTGCCGCCCCTGCTGGCGCTGGATGCCATCGATGTGGGGCAGGCCGGCCCTTGGACATGGGCGCTCGCGCTGCATCTGCTGCTGATTGCACCCTTGGCCGCGCTGGGGCTGGCCAGGCTGGTGCAGACGACCGCTGTCGAGGCCGCCCAGGCATCGACACCGCGGTTCAGTGAACCCGGCGCCAGCAGCAGTGCGCTGGCCGAGACGTTGGTGCTGCCCTCGGAGCTGCCGGCCGAACTCGCTGAACTTGCCGGATTGATTCAGGCCACGCCGATCGATGCACTGTTCGCCGCGGCCCGGGGTGGCGACAGCGAACGCGCCCTGGCCCTGCTGCAGGGCTTCGAGGCGGCGCCGGCCGAACCCGAACCCCCGCCCGGCCGCGATCAGCGCGGGCTGGCGGTACTGGCCACCCTGCTGTCGGATCTGCGCCTGCTGCGCGCGCTGATTCTGCGTGGCGCCGATCTGAATCAGGTCCGCGCCGGGCTGACCCCCCTGCTAGCCGCCACCCGCGACAGCTACCACGGCCGGCCGGATGCGGTCGCGATGCTGCTGGCGAATGGCGCCGACCCACGCTGTGTCGATGCCGACGGCCGCTGTCCGCTGCACTACGCGGCGCGCAGCGCCGACCCCGAAGTGGCCGCGCAGCTGCTCGATGCCGGCGCCGAAATCAACGCGCTGGACCGCAGCGGCCGCAGCCCTTTGGCCGAAGCCTGCGCTGCGGGCAGCTGGCGGCTGGCGCGGTTCCTGCTCGAACGCGGCGCCCGCTGCGAGCCCGAAGGCGGTCAGCCGGCCCTGCTGGCCGCCGCGGCCGGCGACGATGACCCGGTCGGGGTCGAGCTGCTGCTGCGCCACAAGGCCAAGGTCGATGCGAGCGGGCGACTCGGCCGCAGCGCGCTGATGGACGCTTGCCTGGCCGGCAATGCGGCGATCGTGACCGCGCTGGTCAAGTCCGGTGCCGACGTCAACCGCGCCGACCAGCAGGGCGTGACCGCGCTGATGGAGGCCGCCCGCGCTGGCGCGATCGGCGCCATCGATGCGTTGCGCCGCAAGTCGCCGCAGGTCGACGCCACCGACGCGCACGGCCGCAGCGCGCTCAGCATCGCCTGCGGTTCGGCCAAGGCCGATGCCGACACCGTCACCCGCCTGCTGCAGCTCGGCGCCAGCGTCGAGCTGCGCTGCGCCAGCGGCCAGACCCCGCTGGAACAGGCGCGCTTGGCACAGCGCTGGGACCTGGTGGCGCGGATCGACCCCGACCACCCGCTGCCGGCGGCGGTCGACGACAGCCCACACTCGGCCGAGGCCGCGGGTTCGGCTGAAGACAACCCGGCGGCGACCGCCGAAACCTGCGCGCGCGAGCGTCTGCAGCGGGCGTTGCGGCGCGGGCGCGCGGACCTGCTGCCGGCGCTGCTGCGCGCGCTGCAGCCTTCGCCCGGCCTGCTGCACGAGCTGTTCGACGAACTCGCCGCCAGCCAGCCGCGCGCCGCGCTGTCACGCCTGGCCGCGGCCCTGCCGGCGAGCGGCGAGCACAGCCGCGAAGCCCTGCTCAGCAGCGCGGTGGAGCGTGCCGCGATCGCGCCGCAGGCGCTGGAAGCCCTGCTCGACCTGGGCACGCCGATGGTCGGTGGCGGCTCGCTGGCGCGCTATCTGCAAGCCTGCCTGGACTCGCGTCTGCCAGCCGGGCCGGATGAGCTTCGTGCGCTGCGCCTGCTTGAATCCGGCGCCGACGCCTTCGGCCACCATGCGGGCGATTCGCCGCTGCTGCTGGCTCTGCAGTTGGGCTGGCCGCGGCTGATCACGCGCCTGCTGGAACTCGGCGCCGACCCCAATTCAGCCAGCGGCGCCGGCCTGGGTGCACTGCAGATCGCCACCGAACGCGCCGATCTCGCCGCGCTGCGCCGCCTGGTCCGCGCCGGTGCGCGCCCGGATCGGCGCAGCCCGGACGGCCAGACCGCGCTCGGCGGCGCGCTCAGTCTCGGCGACAGCGCCCTGCTGCGCTGGCTGGATTGGGCGCGCTGGCCGCACCCGGGCCGGGCGCTGCGCGATAGCGATCTGATCGCCGCCAGCGTCGCCGGCGATGCGGTGGCGGCGGATTGCCTGCTTGAGCTGGGCCTCGGCCGGCGTGCCCGCGACGCGCGCGGTTGCAGCGCCCTGCTGCGCGCGGCCGGCGCCGGCCATGTCGAGGTGGTGGCGGTGCTGCTGAAAGCCGGCTTGGACCCGGCGGTCGCCGCCGACAGCGGCATGACCGCGCTGACTGCCGCGATCAGCCAGGGGCATGCCCAGGTGGTCGAACTGCTGGTGGCCGGCGGCGCACATGTGGAACAAAGCCTGCCGGGGGCGCTGCGCCCACTGATGCTGGCGGCGGCGTTGGGCAAGGTCGATGCGGTGCGCCTGCTGCTCGGCACGGCGGCCGAGCGCGGCGGTGTCGATGCCGATGGAAATACAGTCCTGCATCACGCTGCCCGTTACGGTTTTCGCGCCAGCGAGCCGGCCCGGGCGATGGCCCTGTGGTCGGCGCTGAGCCCGTCAGCGGCCGAGCTGTCGCAGGCCAATGGCATGGGCGAGACCCCACTTCTGCTGCTTCTGGGCGCGGCCGAAGCGACAGGCACGCCACTGCAGATCGACGCCCTGATGCCCCAGCTCGAACGCCTGCTGGAGATCGGTGCCGCGCTCGACAACCAGGACCAGCGCGGTTTCTCCGCCCTGCACTGGGCCGCCCAACACGGCCTGCTGCCGGCGGTGCAGCGGCTGCTGAGTGCGGGGGCGGATCCGCAGCGACGCGACAGCCTGGCGCGCAGCCCGCGCGAGGTGGCGCTGACCCGCGGTTACATCGACATCGCCAGCGAACTCGAAGGCCCGCGCCCAGCACCGTCGATGGCGCGCTTTCTGCGCTCGCGGGTCGACTGAGCCGGCAGGATCGAGCGCTGCCTCGAAGTCTGTGAAAAACCCGATCGCCTCACGTTGGGCCGCGCTGCGCTTGGCCCAACCTACCAAGCGAATCGGCTCTCCAAAGCGCATCGGCTCTGTGGGTTGGGACAAGCCAAAGGCGCGTCCCAGCAGCGCGGGGTCGCAGGTCGCGTCGAGATTCGGCCGCGCGACCTTGGGCCGCGCTGCGCTTGGCCCAACCTACCAAGCGAATCGGCTCTCCAAAGCGCATCGGCTCTGTGGGTTGGGACAAGCCAAAGGCGCGTCCCAACAGCGGCGGACGCAGCAGGCTGGAGTCATCTGCCATCCGCTCTCAGTCCAAGCGCTCGATCTTCTGCAGCTTCTCGACCTTCTCGATTCGACCGACCGTGCCCGACTCCCCTTCGACTTCGTCCGCAGGCTCATATGGCGTGTCGGTGAACTCGGCGTCGACGCTGTTGACCGCGCCGCGGCCGACCACCCGCGGTGAGTCCTCGTCCGTCGGTGCGCTGTCGAATGAATCGGGCTCGAACACCACTTCTCCACGACCACCGTCCGGCCCAGCGGTGGCGCGTGGGATCGCCAGCGCCGACACGTCCTCGCTGCGCAGATGGGCGCCGAGCAGACGCGTCCAGCTTCGATCGAGCAGGTCGTACTCCTCGGCACAGCCCTCGGCGCGGTCCTCCGGCAGCTCCCAGCTGTCGATCAGCTCCTGGCTGTTGTCCGGGTCGCTGCCGTAGGCCCAGCACACCAGATTGAAATAGCGCTGCGCGTCGAGTGAATGCAGGCCGGCGTAGTCGGCATGTTCCAGATCTTCCAGCTCGGTGTAGTACGACGCCGCCGCGCCGAGCACGGCTTCGGCGTCACCGGCCTTGATCAGCATCCAGGCCGACAGCTGGTCCACGGCGTCTTCCTCGCGGCCGGTGATCGGAATCTCCAGCACATGCACCAGCGCATGGCCGACCTCGTGCAGCACCACCGCGATGTAGGCGCCGCCAAGTGCGTCCTGCTCGGTTGACTCTTCCTCGAACTGGCCGTCCAGGGTTTCCGCCATGCCGGCCATCAGCTCCAGGCACATCAGGATCTCGTGGCTGCTGCTGTCGTAGTAGGCGTTGGCTTCGCCGCATTCGGCGTAGCGCAGGCTGACCTCGCGCGGCAGGATCAGGATCGAGTTCAGCGCATCCGCCACCGCCTGCAGGGTGCCGGTGGCCTGCATGCGTCGCGCTTCGGCGCGCATCTCGCTGGACTCTACCGTCGAGGGGCCGACCACGAAGCGGCCGCTGCCGGACTGCGCCAGCGTCAGCGGAGAAACCTGCAGCATCAGCAGCAGGGCGAAGACTTGCATCAGGCGCATGCGGGGTGTCCGGACAAGTTGCAACGCGTGAAAGGGTGTACCGCCGATGCAGGCCGGTGCGGCGATGAGGCAGCCGTTGCTGCAGATGCTGTGCCGCTGCGAATCAATCCTTCGTGGCGCGCTTGTCGACTTCGGCCTCGGAGGCCGCGTCCGCCTCGAACAGGCGTTCCAGATCGATGAAGGCCTCGTGCGAGCTTTGCACCAGCGCGGCCTCGTCGTCGTACACCAGGTGCTGTTCCAGCAGCAGGTTTTCGTCGTGATTGCGGAAGGTGCGGATCCGCGCTTCGACCACGGCCGGTTCCTGGCCCAGCGCCAGCAGCACCGAGCGGGTCATTTCCAGTGCGGCGGGAAAGGTCTCGCGGGTGATGCCGTCGACATTGAGGTCCATCAGCCGGAACACGTGCTGGCGATTGCGCGCGCGGGCGAACACCTTCAGGTGCGGATACTGGCGCTTGATCATCCGCGCGGTGCGGATATTGGCGTCCGGGTCGTCGGTGGTCAGCACCAGCACGCTGGCGCGGTCGGCGCGCGCCGCGCGCAGCAGTTCGGGCCGGCTCGGGTCGCCGAAATACAGGGTGCTGCCAAAGCGCCGCGACAGCTCGACCTGCTCGGAGCTGTTCTCCAGCGCGGTGAACGGGATGTGCTGTGCATGCAGCAGGCGGCCGACGATCTGGCCCATGCGGCCGAAGCCGGCGATGATCACCTGCGGATCGTGGTCTTCGATGGCGTCGTACTTGGGCTTGGCCGCATGCTCGGCCTGATGGTGGCGGCACCAGCGGTCGACCACCAGCAGCAGCAAGGGCGTCGCTGCCATCGACATGCCGACGATGACCACCAGCAGGCTGGAATCCGCCGGTAGCAGCAGGCCGGCCCGGCCGGCTTCGGAAAACACCACGAAGGCGAACTCGCCGCCCATTGCCAGCACCGCCGCCAGCTGCAGCGGCGCACCGCCGCGCAAGCCCGCCGCGGTGCGTCCGACCGCCCACAGCACGATCAGCTTGATGGCGAGCAAGCCTGCGGTGCCGGCCGCGACCAGCAGCGGTTTGGCCGCGATCACGCCGAGATCGATGCTCATTCCCACCGCCATGAAGAACAGCCCGAGCAGCAGGCCCTTGAAGGGCTCGATGTGGGATTCAAGCTCGTGCCGGAACTCTGACTCCGCCAGCAGCACGCCGGCCAGGAACGCGCCCAGCGCCATCGACAGCCCGGCCTGCTGGACCAGAAAGGCCGAGCCCGCCACCACCATCAGGGCGGAGGCGGTGAACACCTCGACCGCCTTCGCCCGCGCCACCACCTTGAACAGAGGCCGCAGCAGGAATCGGCCGCCGATAATGATCGCCAGGATCACCGCGACCGCCTTCAGCACCATGCTCAGATCGGGCGCCGACTGCTCGGCTGCCTTGGCCACGCCGAGCAGAGGAATCAGCGCCAGCAGCGGGATCGCGAAGGCATCCTGGAACAGCAGGATCGCAAACCCGGTGCGGCCGTAGTCGGAATTCAAAGCCTTGCGCTCGGCCAGCAGCTGCAGGCCAACGGCGGTCGAGGACAGCGCCAGCCCCATGCCGACGACGAGGGACGCCTTCCAGCCCAGTCCCCACAGGGCGATGACGCCGCCAATCAATGCGGCCGAGATCAGCACCTGCAGGCTGCCGACACCGAACACCTGGCGGCGCATCACCCACAGCCGGGCTGGCGAGAGTTCGAGGCCGATGATGAAGAGCAGCATCACCACGCCGAACTCCGACGCAGCCAGCACGCTGCCGGCGTCATCGATGAAGCCGAGCACGTGCGGGCCGATCACCACGCCCGCCGCCAGATAGCCGAGCACCGCGCCCAGGCCAAGGCGGCGGAACAGCGGCACCGCGATCACGGCGGCAATCAGGAAGATCAGGGCGTCGGCAAGAAATCCATCGCCGTGCATGCGGGCTCCAGGTCGGGCTTGGGGTCAGACAGTATGCCGAGCCTCGGCCGTTGCCGAGCGGCCCGCTGGCGTCGCGATGACTGAACCTCAGGTCCTTTCGTGCTCTGCTCAATCAAGCGACGGGCGCTCGCGCCCGCGGGCGGCGACCAGCCGCAGAACAACATGCAGGCCTACCGGGCGTTGCATTTCTGCATCGCCCTGCAGGGCGTGTTTGCGCCGCGTAGCTGAGGATCAAGCAGGGCATCTGCGCCGTGTTTGCGCGGCTGGCGGCCTTGCTGCGCCTCGCAGTAGCACTACTGCCCAGGGCCCATCGTCGCGCCTTGCCAGCCACGCAACGCCACCCGTAGCCGCTGTCCGCCAAGTACGAATCACGCCACTAGTTGAACACCGCTTCCAGCAACATGCCGGACGCATCGCGGCGGATCGGCGTCATGAACACCTCCAGTCGGCCATGCTGCGGATGTTCAATCGCATACACGCCTTGCCCGAGTTCCAGCCCGGCGGGGCCGCGCAGCCGCACCGCAAAGCCGGGCAGGGCGCGACCGGTTGGATGCGGGCTCACTTCAGTGGATTCGACGCTCAGCGCGAAGCCGCGATCCGCGGCCTCGGCCGCCAGGGCCTGGCCGATCAGGGCGGTGAAGTCTTCAGCGGGGATTTGATCAAGAGGTGTGCTCATGCGCGGACTGTACTCAAGCCCGCCGCTGCAAAGCCACACTCAGCGCCCGCGAGTGGCGCCCCGCGGAGCGCGCAAACGCTCACGCGGCACGATGTCGCGACGGCGGTCTCGCTAGACTGTCCGGCCTTCCAATACGCAGCGTCCGCATGCTCCCGGCTCTTGCCACTCTCACCACCCTGCCGACACCCGCCGCGCTGCCTTGGCTGCCGCTGGTGTTGGCCGGCCACGCGCTGCTGCTGGTGATCGCGCTCGTGCTGCTGGTACTGCTGCTGCGCCGAAGCGCGCGGACCCAGACCGACCCCGCACTGATCGAGCGCCTGGCGCTGCTGGCGGCCAGCGCCGAGCGCACCGAGCGCACCCTGCGCGAGGAACTGCGCGAAGCACGCAGCGAAGCCGCACAGCAGCAGGCGCGATTTGAGGCCCAGCTGCGCGCGGCGCTCACCGAGGGCAGCCGCGCCCAGACTGAGCGGCTCGATGGTTTCGGGCGGGGGCTTGATGCGGCGGCGCTGCGCTCCGACCAACGCATCGAAACGCTGCGGCAGACGCTCTCGGACGACGCCCGCAAAAGCCGCGAAGAATCGGTCGGCGCGCTGAAGCAGTTCGGCGAATCGCTGGATGCACGCCTGCTCACGCTGACCCAGCACAACGCCGAGCGCATGCACGAGGTCCGCGCCACCCTGGAGGCCAAGCTGAAAGAGCTGCAGACCGACAACGCCGCCCAGCTTGAGCGCATGCGCGAAACCGTCGACGAGAAGCTCAAGACCACGCTGGAGGCGCGCCTCGGCGAGAGCTTCAAACTGGTGTCCGAGCGGCTCGACCAGGTCCATCGCGGCCTCGGCGAAATGCAGGCGCTGGCGCAGGGCGTGGGTGATCTCAAGCGCGTGCTCGGCAACGTCAAAACCCGCGGCACCTTCGGCGAAGTGCAGCTGGGCGCCCTGCTCGAACAGATCCTCACCGCCGAGCAGTACGCCACCAATGTCGCCACCCTGCCGGGCAGCAACGAGCGCGTCGAATACGCGATCCGCCTGCCCGGCAGCCAGCTCGGCCAGCCGGTGTGGCTGCCGATCGACGCCAAGTTTCCGCGCGAGGATTTCGAACGCCTGCTCGATGCCCAGGACCGCGCCGACCCCGAGGCCGCCGCACTGGCCGCGCTGGCGCTGGAGCGACGTATCCGCGAAGAAGCCAAGCGCATCCACGAGAAATACATCGGCCCGCCTCACACCACCGATTTCGGCCTGCTGTTCCTGCCCACCGAGGGCCTGTACGCCGAAGTGATTCGCCGGCCCGGCCTGTTCGAGGCCCTGCAGCGCGACTACCGCATCACCCTGGCCGGGCCGACCACCCTGGCCGCCCTGCTCAACAGCCTGCAGATGGGCTTCCGCACCCTGGCGATCGAGCAGCGCAGCAGCGAGGTCTGGCAGATCCTCGGCGCGGTCAAGAGCGAGTTCGGCAAGTTTGCCGACGTGCTCGACCGCACCCAGAAGCAGATCGACACCGTCAGCAAGAGCATCGGCGCCGCCGGCGTGCGCACCCGCGCGATCGAACGCAGCCTGCGCAAGGTCGAATCCTTCGAGGGCGTCGACGTGCTGCAGCTCGAAGCCTCACCCGAACTCGACGCCTCGGCGCCGGAGGACTGAATATTGAACCCGCCCGTCGCCGTCGAAGTGCTGCCGGTCACCCCGTTCCAGCAGAACTGCTCGCTGATCGTCTGCAAGCGCACCAACAAGGCCGCCCTGGTCGACCCCGGCGGCGAAGTCGACCGTCTGCTCGCCGCTGTCGCCCGCCATGGCGCCACGCTGGAGAAAGTTCTGGTGACGCACGGTCATCTCGACCACTGCTCCGGCGTCGCTGAGCTGCAGCAGCGCCTGGGCGTGCCGGTGGAAGGCCCGCACCCGGACGACGATTTCTGGATCCAGCAGCTGCCCACCCGCGCCGCCGAGTATGGATTTCCACCCGCGCAGGTGTTCACGCCTGAGCGCTGGTTGGCCCACGGCGATCGCGTGCAGGTCGGCGCGCTTGAACTCGACGTACTGCACTGCCCCGGCCACACCCCCGGCCACGTGGTGTTCTTCCTGCGCGAAGTCGGCCTCGCCTTCGTCGGCGACGTGATCTTCGCCGGCAGCATCGGCCGCACCGACTTCCCACGCGGCAACCACGCCGACCTGATCCGTTCAATCCGCGAACGCCTGTTCGCCCTCGGCGATCAGGTGCAGTTCGTGCCTGGTCATGGACCTGTGTCGACGCTGGGGCGTGAGCGGATGAGCAACCCACATGTGTCGGATGCGGCGGTGGGGAAGCCCAGACTGTAAGACGTGGAATAGAAGTGCAACTCGGTGTTCAGCACTCATTCTCAGGTCTCGGTACTGGCTCGCACCACGAGCCAAGCGCCAGCGCCATATCTTGAAAACCATGTGTCTGTAGGCCCGACCGATCAATCACCAGCTCAACGCTTCAACCCTGTGTCCACGCACGCCCAGCTCGGGAGACGAACTGACTTCTCCAGCACCAGCTTGGGCTCGTCGACGCTCAATGGGCTAAGCAGATCATGGTTCTCGATTGAGATATTCGCGTGCACTTGGGACATGATGCACTCGGCCACTAAAAGTATCCGGGTTAGGATCACGCAGAGCGCAAGCACAGGTGCCAAAGCATGGGGTACGGTAGAGATATGAAGGTGGCGGCACGGCGACATTTCCGCGCCGCGAACGAGCTGGCGGATGCAACCGGCGCCGGCGCACAGCCTGGCTGCAAGGCGGTTGCCGGACATCTGTTCGGCCTTTGTGGCGAACTGGCGCTGAAGGCCATCATGATCGACTCCGGAATGCTCCCCTTGCCGGACGACGCACATCGCACCGATCCGTTCTTCGCTCACTTCCCTTCCTTGAAGCAGCGGCTTCTTGATCAAGTGCAGGGTCGACGCGCCGGCGAACTCAGACGCATCGCGGAGTGTCCGCGCCTGTTCCAGGAGTGGGATATCGGCATGCGCTACGCCCCCACCATCCAGATCCCTGCGGCGCGTGTCGATGCTTGGCGGGCCGATGCGGCTGGCCTCATCAAAGACATGGACTCCGGATGAGCACCACAATATTCTTCGACGACAGCCTGCCGCGCATGGTTCGGTTGCTGACTGAGCACGGCGGCCGAGAGCTGACCAACAAATGCGTCATCTTGCGAGATGCCAGCGGGCGTCTCAGTGTGTTCATAGGTCGTTCGCCCGCGGACGCCACGGAGCGCGACGTCCTGACTGCTGCAATTACGGACGCACTCGGGTGCTACGCCCGACAAGGTCGGCCGGTGGTTTTTGAAGACGAGCCCGGGGCCGCTGCCGTCCTATCCTCCGAGGAGCCACTTTCCCTTGAGGTGGGGGGCATCGACTGTCGGCTTCTGGACCGGCGCATTGTTGGCGTCGGCTGGCTGGCAACTCCCAACCCCGAAGTGTCAATCCCTCCGCGCCTGGTGTTCGCTAGCCTCAAGGGCGGAGTTGGCCGCTCAACAGCGCTGACCGTCACTGCCGCCGATCTCGCCGCTCGGGGCAAAAACGTGCTCGTCGTCGACCTCGATCTCGAAGCGCCCGGGTTGGGTGAACTCCTGCTGGAGGAAGAACGAAGGCCGCGCTACGGCGTCGTGGATTTCCTGGTGGAAAACGGCATAGGTGGCGTGCCCGAAGGCGGACTTAGCGATTTTGTTGGGACCAGCCAGCTCACCCGCGGAGGCGGCGGGCGTGTGGATGTCCTGCCGGCCCTGGGAGCGGTTTCGGCCCAGTTTCCAGAGAACATCATGGCCAAGCTTGCGCGCGCCATGATCGAGGACGTAGACGCCTCGGGCACAGTCCCGTTGGAGCGGCAGATCGCGACTATGCTCGACCGAATGACTGCCCATGAGGCTTACGATGTCGTGCTCATCGACAGTCGTGCCGGCTTGGCAGAGCTGGCAGCTCCAGCGATGCTAGGTCTGGGTGCAACTGTGCTGCTGTTCGGTACGGCGCAGCAGCAGACGTTTGAGGGCTACCGCGCGCTGTTCGCGGCACTTCACTCGCTTGCTCAACGCGACAAGAGGCGTGGCTTCAGCGCCGATTGGCGCGCGCAGCTGCGTCCGGTGCACGCCAAAGCCAGCCTAAGTCCACAGGTACAAGCCCGTTTCCTCGACGAGTTCCATGATCTGTACTCCAACTATCTCTACGATGCAGAGAGCGACGCCCCTGCCGACCCCGATGCCTTGGTCTTCCTGCGCAACGACAGCTCGGGTCCACATTGGCCCCTAGTGATTCCCTTCAGCCCGGTCTTCGCGGAGTTTGATCCGCTCCACGTTGAGGACCAGCTGACGGCTGCGTTCTATGAGCAGACGTTCAGGCCTTTCCTGAACGACGTTTGCAGCATCCTAGGCATCCCGACCACCGACGCCATACCGTGACCACAACATTCGAAGGTTTCACTTCCATCCGAAGCGCCATGGCCCGGCTCGACCTGTCGCCCCGAGTCGAACCCAATGAGCGGATTGACGAGGCTAGAGCCTTCTTCCCTGCCGGCCATCGCGGCGTTCTGGATATACGGCGGCAACTGGTTGTGGGCAACCGCGGCATGGGAAAGAGCTTCTGGACCCATGCCCTGACCAACGACGAGCTCCGCACGCGGCTGGCTGGCGTGTACGGACATGTGGCTCTTGCAAAGGCAAATGTCCGTATCGGCTTCAATGGCTCCGATCGCCAGAACCAGTTCACCCCCACCAGGGATGAGGTCGCTGAGGCGCGCGCGCGCGCGGCCAACGCCGACCAGATATGGCGAGCGGTACTGGTAAGGATTGCGAAAGCGGAGCTCGGCGAGGGCGGCCCCTCCGACTTGAGTGAAGTCATCCATCACGTAGAGACGGATGCGTCGCTCTACTCTGCGACGTTGACCCGCCTAGATGACAAGCTTTCGACCGAGGGGCGGTCGCTGCTGGTCGTGTTCGACGCGCTAGAACGCCTGGGACGTACGCCGGATGACATCCATGCACTGACCGGCGCCCTTTTGCGGCTGGCGCTCGGCCTGCAGTCCTTCCGATCGATACGCGCCAAGCTGTTTATGCGCGTGGACCAATACTCGGACCAGACGCTGTTCCGCTTCCCGGACAGTTCCAAGATCCGCAACGATCACGTGAGTCTGGTATGGCATCCCACGGAGCTCTACGGCTTGCTGCTGTTTGAGATTCTTCGCGACTCGCTAGGCGGCGAGGCGCTGCGGGCGTTGGCAACTGGACTCGGCGCCGAAGCTGCGCTCCCACTCGATGGCAGAGACAGTCGCGCCCAGCCCTCCGTGCAGGCCTCCCTTGTGCACGCCTTCGCTGGCGAGTTCATGGGCGGAAGCCAGAAGCGCGGTCGTGTGCATTCTTGGGTTCCGTTGCATCTCAGTGACGCCGCGAACACCTGTTCCCCGCGCAGCTTCATTTCCGCATGGCACAACGCGGCAGAGCACCTTCCTGCACCGTCAGGCCGCGCCGTCGACCACCTCGGCCTTATTGATGGCGTGCGTTTGGCGTCTCGCGGCAGGCTGCATGAGCTCTACGAGGACTACGCGTGGATCCAGCCTTCGCTCGAGGCGCTGCGAGGGAGGTTCGTGCCAATGACGCGAGAACAACTTTTCGAAGCGTGGAACGAAGGCAATGTCATCCCGAAGATCAGGGCCGTCGCGGCGGAGGGCGTAAGCAAGATGCTGGCGTCGCTCTCGGACAGCGACGAATTGGGGACATTGCTTGACGCCATGAAGCACGTGGCCGTCATTGAGGAACGCAGCAACGGGAAGATCAACGTCCCCGACATCTTTCGGGTGGAGGCTGGCATTTTGCGCAAGGGTGGTGTTGCAGTTCCCAAACGCCTGCATTGACCACACGCCCGTCGGCAATGTCAGTGAGCAGCGAGGCTACCGCACGTGGGAGTCAGGTCAATCTTGGTAGCACCCCAGCGAGCCCGCAGCGAGCCCGGGGTCCAGCGAGCCCGGGGTCAGGTCTAGCAAAGTGGCATCGGGGTGCCGCCGAGGGTGGGCCAAAGGGGTCAGGTCCATGTCTTGGACCTCCATCCAGTGCACGCTCTCTGCCTTGTCCGCGCGCCTCGGCCGGCGGTCGTCCGCGCTCGCTGGAGATCCGTGTGGTCGGAGGCGTTATGCTTGCCGCGTTCGGCTTGCAAGGAGATCGGTGGGGTGACGATGGCTTGGTCTAGGGTCTAGACCTGAGCCCTCTCGTGACCCTTTCGCGTGACCCGTTTCGTGCGGGGTTGTCGGGCGACGCGTCCGGTTTTGCCTCTCAGAAGCGTTCTATTCGTATTCCCTACCGGAAGACCGTCCATGCGCCTGATGACCTGCCTGTTTGCTCTGCTGTTGGCGATGCCATCCCTCGCGGCCGCCCAGACCCGACTGGCAAACGTCGGGCCGGTGTTCATCGACTTCGGCGAGGTGCGCATGGGTGCCCGGGTGACCGTGCCGGTGACCGTGCGCAACCTGACCACCAGCACCATCAGTTTCGCGGGCGGCGGGTTCAACACCAACACCGGATTCCTCGCCGGTGGTGGCACCTGCTCAGGCTCGCTCGCACCCGGTGGGACCTGCGAGTTCCGGTACACGTTCCGGCCGCGCAGTGCGACCGGGCTCGAAGTCAGCGGTTCGACGGCACTGACCTTGTCGGCCCCCGGCTCGCCCAGCCAGTCCGTGCCGCTGAACTTCGTCGGCATTGGTGTCGAATCGATGGTCGACATCACGCCGCGCAGTGTCGACTTCGGCGACACCCTGGTCGGTGAGACCGTGACCGTGCCGGTGACCGTGACCAACCCGACCAGCGAGGCAGTCCTGTTCTCCGGCGGCGGCATCAACCCCGGAGCGGGATTCACCGGCAACGGAGGCACCTGCGGCGGCAGCCTCGTGGCCGGCGGTACGTGCCAGTTCAACTATTCGTTCACGCCCAATGCGACCGGCGGCGTGACCGGCAGCACCAGCCTCGGCGTGACCACCGGCTCGCCGCCGTTCAGCCAGAACGTCCCGCTGTCGTTCAGCGGGAACGGCGTGAATACGGTAGGGGTCGTAAGCGTGCGCCCGGTGGGCATCGACTTCGGGCCGGTGCGGCTGGGCTCGCGCCTGACCGTACCGTTCGTGTTCACCAACCTCAGTGCGGTGCAGATCAACTACTCGGGTGGCGGGTTCAGCGAACAAGGCAGTGACGGCGGTGCGTTCGGCGGCCAGATCGGTGGCGGATCGGGCTGCACCTCGTCCACGGCCGCCGTGGGTGCGACCTGCTCGATCATCTATCGATTCCTGGCGCGCGAGCTGCGGACTTACAACGGTTCGACCTCGATGGGCTTCTCGCGTCCCGGCGCCTCGCAAAATGTTGCCTATGCGTTCACCGGCCGCGGCGTCGGCACCGTGGGCCAGGTCGCGGCACGCGAGCTGGACTTCGGCGATGTGCAAATCGGCACAAGCCAGACGACGCGGGTCAGCGTGACCAACACCACGGGCTTGGACCTGGTCGGCTTTGTCGGTGGAAATCTGGTCAGTCCGTTCAGCGCGACCAACAACTGCCCCAGCGCGCTCGCCCCCGGCGCGACCTGCGAGTTCACCTTCGGCTTCAACGCATCGAGCAGTTCCATCGGCTTCCGCGAGACGCAGACTTCGATCTCGTTCACCAACGCCGACGGCGTGCAGCCGGTTTACAACATCCGCCTCAGCGCCTTCGGCGATGACCGCGTGTTCGCCGACGGTTTCGAATGAAGCCCCGTACGCTCCCCGCAACGGCGGACACAGGTTCCTAGAACTTTCTGGCAAGGTTTCCCCAGCCAGGAGGTTCAGATGTGCAAAGCCTGGTGTCTGTGGACTAACGAAGCGCCTCAGCCGCAGCAGCGCACTCAAACCCATCCCTGGGCAGATCCTGCGCGTGCCGCCGGACCCGCATAACGCCGCCGTCGTAGCTGCCATCGTTGCTGGCGTAGACATAGCCGACGGACACCACGCGTTCGCCATCGGCGGACAGGGCCTTGCGGTCCAGACGGTTGTCGCGGTCGCTGCCGAACAGGGTGTGGCCGTAGCCCATGCGACCGAGCAGGCGGAGGTTGAGCTTGCCGAAGCCGGTGTCGAAGCTGCCGTCTGCACGTAGGCGGACCAACGCGCGATTGCCGAAGCTAAAGCCCGCGTGTTCGTAGGCGCCTCTGACGACGACGCGCCGACCCAGGGCGGCATCGCGACGCCGCGGAGCCCGGGATTGCTCACGCCCAAACGCTCGCCCTCAAGGACAGCCCGCCAGCGCCTTCTGCTCAACCTGCCAGGCGTTCACGCTGGGATCGATCCGTGCCCAGGCGGCGCGGGCATCCGCGCAGGCCTGGGCGGAAGGTGCGTGCCGGGCCAGTGCACGCAACAGGCGCGCGGGGATCAGCCCGACGTCATTGCGCTCGGCCAGTGCGGCGATGAAGGCGCGGTCCTCCGCGTTCGGTGTGCGGCCCTCGCTCCAGTCGAGCTGCAGGCCGAGCGCCTGCATGCGCGTGAGCATGCCGGGCGAGTTGTCGGCGAGCGCGCGTGCCGCGGCGAGATGCACGCGCGCCTGTGGCACGTCGTTGAGATCCGCGGCGGTCTCGGCGACGAGCAGGCGCACGACGCGCTCGAAGGTGCTGTGGCCGCTGTCGAGATAGGCCTCGGCGGCCATGCTCAGGCGCGCCAGATCCGCGGCCGCGCCGGAGCGCGTCGCTTCGACTGCGAGCCGGTTGATGCCGCACCAGCGCGCCTCGGCGCTGTCCTCGCCTTCGACCGCGCGGAACATGCGCTCGGCACGGTCCAGGGTTTCGATCGCCGCGGTGTGGTCGCCGACCAGGCGCAGGTTCAGGCCCAGCGTTTTCAGCGCATAGGCGAGGTACACCGAGTCGGGCAGGGTGAGTTCGTAGAGTTTGACCACGCGCAGCGCGCTGGCCGCGGCGGCGCGATGCAGGCCCTGTCCGCGCTGCAGTTGTTCAAGGGTTGAATACAAACCCGCCAGACGATTGCCGCGGCCGCCGTGCAGGGCTTCGGCCAGTGGCAGCAGTTCGCTGAGCCCGGCCTCGGCCTGCGCGGCCCGGCCGGCCTGCGAAAGCGCAGCGGCGCGGCTGCCGCCGACCAGCAGGCGCACATCCGAGCGCTCCGGCGGCAGCGCCGACGCCGACTGCCACGCGGTGTCGGCTTCAGCGATCGCGGCCTCGTGGCGCTGCAGCCGTGACAGCAGATCGATCCGCTTGGTCACCAGGCTGACGCGGGCATCGGTCTCGCCACCGCAGCGAGCGCCGCACAGGGCGAGCGCCGCATCAATGTCCGCCAGCGCGGGCTCCAGCTGTTCCTGTGCGCGGCGCATGTGCGCACGCCACTCCAAGGCTTCGATCTGCAGCGCAGCTTCGGCCTGCTCAAGCTCGGGCCACAGCGCCTCGATCGCGGCCGATGCATCCGCGCGTTCGCCCAGCTCGAAGCGCGCCGCCGCGCGGCGAATGGTCAGCTGCATCCGTTCCCGTGTGCGTTCCGGCGCGTGCGTGGCGTACGCGGCTTCGGCCGCGGCCAGTGCCGGCTCGGCGGCGCTGAAGCGCGACTGGTTCAGCAGGGTGCTGCCGATGGTCTCCAGCAGGCGCGCGCGCGCCATCGGTTCGAGATCGGTGCGCGCCAGGGTCTCCTTCGCCGCATCCTCCAGCAACTCGGCCACGCGCAGCTCCGAGCCGCGCAGATGGTAGGGATCCGCACCTTCCAGCAGCCGGATCAGCAGCGCGTTCTCGGCCAGCGCCTGATCGCGCGCCTCGAGAAATTGCGCGCGCTGGTGCAAGGCGAGGCCGAGCCCACAGATGAGGCCGAACAGCGCCAGCAGCGCGCCGGCGCTGGCCGCGCGGTGGCGCCCAATGAAACGGCGCAGGCGATAGCCGCGCGTCGGCAGCATCGCGGATACCGGCAGCCCGGCCAGCCAGGCGCGCACATCGGCCGCGAACTCCGTCGCTGTGCCGTAACGATCGGCCGGGCGCTTGTGCAATGCCTTGCTGACGATGGCCTGCAGGTCACCGCCCAGCATCCGCCGCAGCGTTCCCAGCGGCACATCGCGGGCGGCGGCGATCGCTGCGGCCGCGTTCGCTGGGCCCGCCCCCAGGCTGGCGCGCAGGGTCGGCGGCTCGGCGGTGACAATCGCCTGTCGCAGAGCTAGATCGCTGTTGGCCTCGAAGGCCGGGCGTCCGCACAGCAGTTCGTACAGCAGCAGACCCAGCCCGTGCACATCGGTGGCGGTGGTCGCGGGTTCGCCGGCGACCTGCTCGGGCGAGGCGTAGCGTGCGGTGAACAGCGCGGCGGTATCGCTGGCGCTGGCCTCGGGGTCGATCAGCTTGGCGATGCCGAAATCCAGCAGCTTGGCCTGGCCTGCGCCATCGACCAGCACGTTGCCGGGCTTCAGATCGCGATGGACGATGCCGTAGCGATGCGCGTAGGCAACCGCCTCGGCCACCTGCAGCCACAGGTCCAGCCGCGCGCCCAAAGCAAGCCGCGCGCGATCGGCGAAGTGGGTCAGCGGCTCGCCATCGACATACTCCATCGCGAACCAGGCGCCCAGCGCGGCACTGCTGCCGGCATCGACCAGGCGCGCGATGTGCGGATGCGAAAGCCGCGCAAGGAAGTCGCGCTCGCGCTGGATGCGCTGCGGCTGCGGATCGGCGAAGGCCAGCCGGCCCGGCAGCTTGATCGCCACCTGCTGGGCGACTTCGCCGTCGCTGCGTTCACCGAGATAGACCACGCCCATCCCGCCCGCGCCCAGCCGGCGGGTGAGCTCGAACGGGCCGAGCCGATGACCGAGCAGTGCGTCCGCCGCAGGCGCGAGGTCGCGCTCGTCCAGGGCCGCCAGCAGGCGCTGAAGCTCGGCAGCCAGCGCAGGGTCCTCCTGCTCGATGGCACGCACGCGCAGCGCGCGCGCCTCCGGCTGCAGATCGAGCAGGGCATTGAAGTCGCGCTTCATGCGCTGGAACGGCGTTTCGCTCACGGGGCTGGGCTCATCGGCTGGCGTGGCTGCAAGCGGGTGTGCGCCCTCGCCCGGTCGCGATGCACGGCGCGGTCGTCGTCGCACGCTCGCAAGAATAGCCGAGCCCGCTCCGCCACCCGCGCGGCGCGGCGCGGCGTGCTGCGAACGTCGAGCGAAGGCAGCAGAGGCGGGTCGGGATGCGCATGCGCGGACTTACGCTGTTCGGGCGCGCCGCCTGACAGCCAGCGCAGGGGGGAGATCACAGACCCGAGCGGATCGAGGTGATGCAAGCGCGCGGGTAGAGCCATGAGCAGTGCTTGAGGGTCCAGGCCCAGCCTGGGAGCGGTTGAGCGGACGCCCGCGTTCGGCACTGCTGCAGTCGTGTCAGGTTCGGCCCGCGATGGCGTAGGTCCAAAGGGGCGCCGCTGCGGGCGCCGGAGATCTGCCCATGCTTTCCTGGCTTCAACTGCTTGCTGCGGTTTTCCTGCTCACCCTGTCGCGCGTCGGCGCCGCCGCGCCCTTGGCCCCGGGTGACGTCGATCCTTCCTTCGGCGTCGACGGATGGACGCGTCTGGCCTTCGACCGCCCCGGCGAGTCGCCCTTCGACTCCGCACGCTTCCTTGCGGTGCGCAGCGAGTTCGTCAACGTCGGCGGCATCCTGCTGTCCTTCCGCTACCTCTACGTCGCCGGGCTCGCGGGCGACCGCATCGCCATCGTCAAGCTCGACGCCAACGGCGCGCCGGTGATGAGCTTCGGCAACAACGGCCGTGTGATCAGCACCCAGGGCGACATCGCCGACCTCGCCGGGCTCGGTTTCGCGCCCAACGGCGACGTGGTCATCGGCTACGGTGTCCGCAACCTCGACAATGTGTTCTTCCACGGCGCCAGCGAGGACTTTTTCGTCGAGGTCTTCACCCGCGACGGTGCGCCACGCACTCAGGGCCAGGCGCTTATCGGCCCGCCCGGGGGCGGGGTGCTGACGCCGGTGAACTGGGAGGGCGTGAACCTGTACGCCCCGGGCGCTCCGGGCAGCGTGTTCTGTGACCCCGCGATCTACCGCACCGAGCTCAACGCGCGCAGCCTCGCGATCGCACCCAATGGCGAGCTGACGATCGTGGGCCAGCAGACCTTCTCTTCCATCGGCGCGCCGACCACGCGCGCGCCGATGGTGGTGATGGCGCGCATGGCTTGGGACGCCGGCGCCAGCGTCTATCGACGAGTACCGGAATCGAACTATGCGCTGGGCTGCGGCAACAGCGGCGGCATCCAGCTGCCGGCGATCAACTCGGCCGGCGTCCCGGCCGCGGAATTCCTGCCTGCCGCCGCGACTTACCTCACCAGCGCCGACCTGCGCCTCGCCGGCAGCCTGCGCGATCGGCCGTCGCCGACTTCCGCCTACGGCCCGTCCTACGGCAGCTACCAAGCGCTGTTCAACGGCAGCTTCGCCAACGCGGGCACGGCGTGGGTCACGCCGACCGGCTACTGGTCGCCCGATTCGCGTCAGACCCGCTTTGCTTCGATGCGCTGGGAGCCGTCGCTGCCGAACCTGTTTCTTTATGGCTCCGCGGAACAGGCCTTCTTCGCCGGCGGCAATCAGCACCAGCCGATCATCGCTTTCGACAACGGCACGCAGTTTCTGTCTCCACGCTGGCTGTTCCTCAACGGCATCCTCTCCACACGCAGCGTGAACGTGCAGAAGGGGTTGCGCTGGGATGGCAAACACGTGTTGCTCGGTGCTCTGCGCCTGTGCACCGAGTCCAATCAATGCACAGGCGAGCAGGACAGCTTCTTTGTCGCGATGAGTGGCGGGCCTCCGGACAACCTCGCCTTTCCTCCGAATCTGGCCTTCGGCTTCGAGGGCTCACAGCAGTACCGCGTGCCCAGCGGCGGAGCGAACGGCGGCCCGGCGCCGCGCGCCTGGGCCTTCGATGGCGCGGTACTGGAATCAGACAATCAGGGCGCCCAGCATCTGATCGTGGTCGGAGATTTCCGCGGCGCAGGCATCGCCGATCCTGCCGACTACGACTGGTTCGTGACGCGCATCCGCCTGCGCGGGGCGCCGGGGAATCTCACGGTGCTGCGTAGCGGCGGCACCGGCTCGGTCAGCAGCAGCCCGGCCGGCATTGCGTGTTCGCCGACGTGCGTGGCGCCGTTCGCCGGTGACACCGAGGTCACCCTCACCGCGACCGCCGCACCCGGCTTCCGCTTTGATCGCTGGGCCGGCGCTTGCACGGGCACGACCTGCCGCCTGCGCATCGATGGCGACACCGAGGTCGCCGCGGTGTTCGCGCCGGCCGGGGACGCGCTGTTCGCCAACGGCTTCGAGTGAGCGATTGCCAGGACGACCGCGCGATCAATGGCCGATCAACACAATCCAGCCAGCTCGGCCGGTGCCACCGATTCCCGATTCCCTATTCCCTGCCCACAGCAAAAAACTCCGCAATCGGCTGCGGCCGGCTGAAGGCGTAGCCCTGCACGTACTCCACGCCGAGTTCGCGCATGCGCTCGACCAGGGCGGGGGTTTCGACCCATTCGGCCACGGTCTTGCGGCCGGTGACCTGGGCGATGCGTACGATCGCCTGCACGATCGCCAAGGCCAGCGGCGAGGTGCCGGCGTCGCGCACGAAGCTGCCGTCGATCTTGAGCAGGTCGACATCGAGCTTGGGCAGGTAGGAGAACGAGCAGAACCCGGTGCCGAAGTCGTCCAGCGCGAAGCGGCAGCCCAACGCGCGCAATCCGCTGATGAACTCGACCGCGCGGGCCAGGTCGCGCACCGCGCCGGTTTCGGTGATCTCGAAGCACAGGCGGGTCAGCGGGAAGCTGCTGCGGGCCAGGCGCTGGCGCAGGAAGCGGGCGAAGCTCGCGTCCACCAGCGAGGCGGTCGACAGATTGATCGAGCACAGCCGCACGCTGGCCGCGGCCTGCGGATGGTCCTCCAGCCAGCTCAGGGTGCGGTCGACCACCCAGGTGTCGAGCCGCGCGGAGAGCCCGAAGCGCTCGGCGGCGGCGCTGAACTCGGCCGGTGGCAGCAGCGCGCCGGTACTGGCTTCGCGCTTGCGCAGCAGGATCTCCAGATGGCGCCCGTCCTGCTCGCCATCGAGCGGGGTGATTTCCTGGCAGAACAGTTCGAAGCGATCGTGCTCCAGCGCCTCGTTGATGCGCAGCACCCAGTGCATCGCCGAGGTGCGCTCGCGCACCGCCTGTTCACCGGGCGCGGCGTGCTGCACGCGATTGCCACCAAGCTCCTTGGCGGTGAAGCAGGCGGCATCGACCTGGGCCAGCAGTTCGCCGTAGTCGGCAGCGGGCCGCTCGCTCAAGGCATAGCCGATGCTGACCTGGGTCGAGATCAGGCCAGCCTCCCAGGCGAAACGGAAGTCGGCCACGCGCTCGCACAGCGAGTCGAGCAGGCTGCTCGCTTCAGCGTCCTGCACGCAGGGCTGCAGCACCGCGAATTCGTCGCCACCGAGCCGATACAACTCGGCATCCGCCGGCAGCAGGGCACGCATCAGCCCGGCCAGCTCGCGCAGCAGTGCGTCGCCGGCGGCGTGGCTCAGGGCGTCGTTGATGATCTTGAACTGGTCGAGATCGAGGTAGGCCACCAGCAGCGGCCGTCCTGCGGGATTGGCCAAAGTGCGGCGCAGGTCCTCATCGAAGGCGGCTCGGTTGGGCAGGCCGGTCAGCGGGTCGCGCAGGGCGCGGCGCAACAGGCGCAGCGCCGCCACTCGGTTCTCGTGAATGGCGCCGGCCAGCACCTGCGGCACCACCATGCTGATGCACAGGAAGGCCACCAATACCGCGCTTTCGATCGCGCCGCTGGGGATCCTGAAACCGGCGATGCCAAGCCCGGTCAGCATCGTCACCACCAGGGCCATCACGGTGGTGGCGATGAAGGTCAGCAGGGCCGGAAACCGGATCGCGCTCCACAGCAGCATGGCCATCGGCAAGCCGGCCAAGCCCAGCGCCTGCGATCCGCTGGCGGCGCCGGCCAGCATCACCAGGCCCAGCACGCCCAGGCTCGACAGCACCCATGCCAGATACTCGGCCGGGTGCCGACGCGGCTCCGGCACCGTGGCTGCATCCTGCAGCCCCAGGCGCCGCCGCAGCGCCGTGCTGATCAGCAGCAGGGTGGCGGTGAGGGCGATCACGCCGAACAGATTGCCCAGCGCCCAGGCCATGAATACGCTCGGCCAGTTCGAGGCCGGCACCATCGTGACGTGCACCAGGCCAAGCGTACCGACGGCCGCGCTGGTGCCGGCGAGCGCGATGCCGCCGATCAGGATCACGAAACCGGTGCGCACGGTCAGCCGACTGAGGGCACTGCCGCCCATCAGCCTGAAGGCCAGCATCGCTGCCGCTGCACCCAGCGTGTTGGCGGCCACCGAGTACAGCAGGAACAGCGGCTGCACCGGCGCGATCAGCAGATGAACAAGCAGTGCCGACAGCGCGACCACGACCAAGCCCCAGCGGCCAGCAATGATCGCGATCGCAAAGCCCACCCCGGCCGACAGCCAGATCAAGGCGACGTCGTCGGCGCTGCGCATGAACTCTTTGCTCAGCCACGCGCCGGCCAGATAGAGACCAAGAGCAATCAGCGCTGCCGGCAGGAGCTTGCGCAGCGGATTCATGGCTTGGCTTGAGTCCCCTTGGGATTGAGCACTGCGAGTGTCCCGCCGAGCGAATGGATCGGTGTCGGGACGCTAGGCGATGTACACCGATTCGGCGCGCGTCGGCAACGGTTTGCAAGTCCCGCGCCGCCGGTTCACCGGCAGCGGCTGCTACCATCCGCGCGCTTTGCCGTCCGCCCGATACCCACCGACTGTGCCGAGGTTGCACCATGCTCCAGATCACCCGACCCGACGACTGGCACCTGCATCTGCGCGACGGTGAGGCCTTGGCTGCCGTGCTGCCCCACACCGCGCAGCAGTTCGCGCGCGCCATCGTGATGCCGAACCTGCGGCCGCCGGTGCGCAGCGTGGGCGATGCCGCCGCCTACCGCGAACGCATTCTGGCGGCCCTGCCGGCCGGGTTGAACTTCGAACCGCTGATGACCCTGTACCTGACCGACAACACCTCGCCGGACGACATCTACGCCGCCGCGGCGAGCGGCTTCGTGAAGGCGGTGAAGTACTACCCGGCCGGTGCCACCACCAACAGCGATTCGGGCGTCACCGATATCGCGCGCTGCGCGCCGGCATTCGCGGCGCTGCAAGCGACCGGGCTGCCGCTGCTGATGCATGGCGAGGTCACCGACAACGAGATCGACATCTTCGACCGCGAAGCGGTGTTCATCGAGCGCCACCTGCAGCGCGTAGTGGATGAATTTCCGCAGCTCAAGGTGGTGCTGGAACACGTCACCACCCGCCAGGGCATCGAGTTCGTGCGCGAGGCCCGCGCGGGCGTCGCCGCCACCCTTACCGCGCACCATCTGCTGCTCAACCGCAACGCGCTCTTCGCCGGCGGCATTCGCCCGCATGCCTATTGCCTGCCGGTGCTCAAGCGCGAAAGCCATCGCCAGGCCCTGGTCGAGGCCGCGATCTCCGGCAATCCGAAGTTCTTCCTCGGCACCGACAGTGCCCCGCACGCCCGCCACACCAAGGAAACCAGCTGCGGCTGCGCCGGCCTGTACACCGCGCATGCGGCGATCGAGCTTTACGCCGAAGCCTTCGAAGACGCCGGCGCGCTCGACCGCCTGGAAGATTTCGCCAGCCACTTCGGCCCGGACTTCTACGGCCTGCCGCGCAACCCTGACCGCATCACCCTGCGCCGCGAGCCCTGGCAGGTGCCGACCGAGTACCCGCTCGGCGAACACACGGTTGTGCCGATGCGCGCGGGCGAATCGATGCGTTGGCGGTTGGTCGACGCCGCCAGTTAGCCCGACACACCCGCGGCAGAGATTGACGGCGGCCCGCCGTCCCAGGCGCAGTTCGCGCTCCCGGATTGACATTCGCCATAACCAGCGCAGCGGGCCGGGTTCCCGACAGGGTGTGAGGCGATCCGTCCGAAGCATTCAGGCGGGCACCTGAAGACCGTCAGGCGACTCAGCCGGCTTGACCGCGGATTGCTCGCGCAAGAAGCGATGCATGCGCCGTGGATGCGTCGCACACGTTAAGGTAGTAGCGTGGCGGCGCGGGACTGGGACTGGGGCTGGCAGGGAAGGGCAGGTCGGCCCGGCCGAGTTGCCGCGGATCAGCGCGTAACGAGACGTGGCCTTGTTCTGCCTCAACCGAACCTAGCCCGAGCGCACATTTCGCGCATCAGGCCGTTGACACAAAACGTCACATAGGTAATGTGCCACCGTTGGCGCAGCAGTCGAAGCCGAAGGTGGTGTGAAGTTGTGGGGGCCACAAGCGCCCATACCGCCCCGGCGCTGCGTCTCTTGCGGTTGCGACCTCGACACCCCACTCGTTCCCGCTGTTCGGGTCGCTTTCCAAACTATCCGTGATCCAGTCAATGCTGAGCACTCGCATCGTTGCGCCAAACTTCGGTCGACTTTTGACATCGCTGTCAGCCGGGCTTTCGTGGGGTGTCATGAGGCTCGCCGGCACTGCCACCGCTCAAAGGAAACACACGATGAGAACCTTTTGCCCGGGCATCTGCGCCCTTGGTGTGCTGGCGCTCCTGTTGAGCGCCGGCGTGCACGCCCAGACCGTCAAGATCACGCCTGCTGCTGCGAGCGGCAGCACCAATCTGCAACCGGCCGCAAACGCTATCGACAGCAATCCGGCCTCGCGCTGGGAATCCAACTATGGGGTTTCCCCCAGCAGCCTGACGCTCGACCTCGGCAGGCAGCAGGCGCTCTCGCAGATCGTGATCGATTGGGAGGCCGCCAACGCCGCGCACTACACCGTGCTTGGCTCCAACGACAACAGCGTGTGGACGCAGATGGCGGAGCGCACCGGCGGCAGCTTCGGCGCGCGCACTGACACTCTGGCGCTCAGCGGCAGCTATCGCTGGGTCAGGATCAATGCGATCCAGCGCAGCGCCGGCAACAGCTGGGGTTACTCGATCTGGGAAGCGAGTGTGTTCGGGCCACAGTCGACCCCGGTGGGTGGCTGCAATCAAGGGTGTGTGACAGCGCTGAACAGCAGCACGATGCGCGCCACGGTGTCGCAGGGCAGCGTGGTGGACATCCACTACCGCATCAACAATGGTGCCCAGCAGAACCATCGGATGAACAACAGCGGCGGCCAGTGGTCGTTCGACATCGGCGGCCTGAACGCCAGCACCCCGGTCAGCATCAGCTACACCATCATCAACAGCAGCGGTGTTGGCCAGACCACGCCCTGGCAGAACTACACCCTCGGAAGCCTGTCGGGCAGTTCTTCAAGCAGCTCTTCCAGCAGCTCGTCCAGTTCATCCAGCAGCTCTTCGAGCTCATCCAGCAGTTCTTCGAGCTCGTCCAGCAGCTCGTCCGCCGCCTTCAGCCTGTTCCGTGAAGCCGAGGCGTACGCAAGCATGTCCGGCGTAGGCCTGCAGGACTCAAGCGACACCAACGGCGGGCGAAACGTCGGCTGGATCGATGCGGGCGACTGGATGGCCTATGCGGGCATCACCATTCCGGCAACAGGCCGCTATCGGGTCGACTACCGCGTGGCCAGCCCCAGCGGCTCGCGGCTGTCGCTGGACCTCAATGCCGGCAACATCACCCTTGGCGAAGTCGCCATCCCCGCGACCGGCGGCTGGCAGAACTGGACTACGGTGTCGCAGACGGTGGACCTGAATTCCGGCACTTACAGCCTGGGCGTATTCGCGGCGCAAGGCGGCTGGAACTTCAACTGGTTCCGGATCACGCGGGTGTCCGACGCGCCGGCCCGCGAGCTGGTCTGGGCGGATGAGTTCAACACCATCGACTCCAGCAACTGGACCTTCGAGACCAACGGCGACGGCGGTGGCAACAACGAGCTGCAGTACTACACCATCGGCCAGAACGCCTCGATCCAGTTCGACTCTGCGGTCAACAGCAATGTGCTGGTGATCGAGGCGCGTCGCGAGAATCCCAACAACTACGGCTGCTGGTACGGCCGCTGCACCTACACCTCGGCGCGCATGATCACGCGCGGCAAGCGCTCGTTCCAGTACGGGCGGGTCGAAGCACGACTCAGATTGCCGAGCACCCAGGGCATCTGGCCTGCGTTCTGGATGCTGGGCAACAACCTGACCCAGGTTGGTTGGCCACAAAGCGGCGAGATCGACATCATGGAGCACGTCGGTTTCGAGCCCACCCTGACGCACGGCGCGATCCACGGCCCTGGCTACTCGGGTGGCAATCCGATCATCGGTACCTATAACGCAGGCGAGATTGTCAGCGCGCGCTACCGGGTGTTTGCGGTGGAGTGGGATGCCAACGGAATCCGCTGGTTCGTCGACGGCCAGCAGTTCCACAGCGTCACCCGCGCGCAAGTGCTGGCACGCGGACCGTGGACCTTTGACCAGCCGTTCTTCCTGCTGCTGAACGTCGCGGTCGGCGGCGGCTGGCCGGGCAGCCCGAACGCCAACAGTGTCTTCCCGCAGCGCCTGCACGTGGACTACATCCGCGTCTATCGCTAACTGAGTCACCTGCGTGTCATCGGCCAGGGAAGGCCGATGACTGCGCTACGGGGCTTGGACGTCTGCCTGCCAGCGGCCTCGCCTGCGCAGCTGACGGAACTCGCCGCGCACAGGGCGCTTGACCACTCGCGACCCGCCCGCGCACCCAGCCGGCCGGCTCGACTCGAACACCCCGCGAGCCGGTGCCTGGACCCGGGCACACGAATCACGTCCGCGCCTGTGCGCTGCGCAGGTCATCTCGCATACGCACCGTGCAGGATGCGTCCCGCCAAACACCCTCGCGCCAAGAACTGAGCGTCGAGTGCGCCTGCGTGAAGTGGCCGATCGCTCTCGCAGACCCAGCAACACCCTGCGCCCGCGCTGCCGCACCGGGCCAGATCGCTGGCTGCTGCTTTCAAGGTGTGACAGCCCACCGCCTGGCAGCCGCATGAGTGGCCTCAGCAGGTCGCTTCGGCCACGTGCTTTCGGCGAACTATCCACCAAAGAACCCGGTACGTTCAGTCAGGTACCGGCGGCGCGCTCAAGCGCTGCAGGCAGCGCGCGTACCAAGCGCATGGCCGCGACCGATCAGCCCGTGGGCCGGCCCGCGTGAACCGCGAGCGGATTGAACACCGCACCCGCGCCAGTAGCTTCGTCCAGGTGCGAGCGGGCTGAAGTGGTGGCAATTCCACGCTGACGGCGGGCACCACTCAAGCACGCTGCGCTTGCGCCCGGTCACTGAGGTGATGCCGAGGCATGCACCGGCACTTCTGCCTGCTTGCGGACAAACTTCCGTGACCGTCCAGGCCGCGACCGCGCCAGGCGCAGTGCGCACCCGGCACGGTCGCAGGCTGGGTCAGTGCTCAGAACACCGGCTGCTCAAAGCCGTCTTTGAACAGCTCGGTGGATGGGGCAGCGGGCAGCGGCCAGGCCCAGGCGCCGCGGCCGCGGGTGAACACCGCCAGGGTGCTGAAGCCGCGGTCGATCGCCATGTCCCACACCATCACCTTGGGCAGGCCCTTGTCGAAACGCTGCCAGATCACCTCGGCGGCGAACGCGTCATCGGTGTAGTACAGGCCCCAGTCGGTGCCGGCAAACACCTGCTTCGGAATCTTCGGGTTGAAGGCCACCGAGTTGGCGGGGATGTTGGGCAGGTTGCCGCTGATGTTGCGCCAGGTCGCCGTGGCGCAATGGTTCTCGCAGACCAGCTGATAGATGTGGCCGGGTTGATTGGGCGTGTTCTGATCGAAGCCGCCAAGCGCCGCATAGCCGATGGCAGCGGCACCGGGGTTGGCCGCGTCCGGCACGTCCAGGGTGACATCCATCACCGGGCGGTTCGGCAGCACCGCATTGGCGGCGGTGACGTTGACCCAGCTCGCGCTGTCGGCGGTGCCCACATTCAGCCCGTGGCCGTACCAGACGTTGCCGTCATTGGTGCCTGCGATCGCCGCAGTCGGCGTCTTCACCGCATGCGCCAGCTGGTTGATGAAGCTGCGGTTGCCCAGGGTGTTCTTGGTCAGTACCGGGCTGTTCGGATACCAGCTGGTCCGCGGGATGCCGCCCTGCAGGGTTTCCCACACGCGGTTGGTGCCGGCGATCAAATAGGTGCAGCCGGTCGCCGTTGTGCAGCCGCTGCCGGCCGCATCCAGGGCGCCGTAGCGGTAGATCTCGAAGGGCATCACGAAGCTCAGCACATCGCCGCCCCAGGCCGGGCTGGTTTGCGGCGTCGCCGGCTGGGTGCCGGAGTTCGGCCCGTTCGGCGACACAAAGATGTTTCCGTTCTGGCTGGACCAGTACCAGCGCTGCTCGTTGACCGGCTCGATGCGGGTGTAGATGCCGTCGCCGGCGTTGCGAACCGTCCATACCGCCGGCTGCCCAACTGGGCCGGTCCAGCGCGCGAATGAACTGCCGTTGTCCTGTGCACCGCCGCTGGCGCCGGGCTGCGGGCTGGTCGCGAAGTTGCCGCTGATGTCGCCCGAATAGAACTCGATCGAGCCGATGGTCTCGTTCAGCGATATATAGGTTGGACGGTTGTCGCTGTTGCTGCCGCCCGTCCCGAACAGCGCATTGCCGGTGACATACACCCCGCCATCGGTGCCGACGAGCAGGGCATTGCTGTCGTAGCCTGACGCGGTCGGCAGGTAGGCGGTGGCATGGTGGTCGACATGTACATTGCCGTTGCCGTAGCCGCAGGTGATGTTCTGGAAGGTGTCGCCACCGTTGGTGCTGCGGTACAGATCCACACCGCTGAGCATCACGTTCTCGGTGCTGTTGGGATCAACCGTCAGGTTGGCGTCGTACCACATCTGACTGCCTCCCCCGGCTGCAAAGGAGCACCCACCGGCCTGTACATCGGCGGTCACCGCGGTCTGGGCCCAGCTGTCGCCACCGTCATTGCTGCGCCAGACGCCGAGCACATTGCTGGCGGTGGCATGCGAGCCCATCGCGTAGATCACCTGCGGATTGCTCGGCGCCACCGCAAGTTCGATGCGGCCCAGCACCTTGCCACTCGGGTTGCCGTCGCCCGTGCCTGCGGGCCAGCCATTGGCCAACAGGGTCCAGTCGCCGGGCGCCGGGCAGCCACTGGCCGGCATCACCGCGCGATACACGCCATTGGCGCCGAGATTGGCGAGGTCGGGCTGCACCGGCGTCGGATTGCCGCGCGTACCCACTGCCGCATACAGCCAGGTGCCACCGCCGGTGCGCGGCACGGCCTCGAGGCCGGTGATGTCCTGGCGCTGGCTGCTGTGCGGGTTGCTGACGCAGGGGCCAGTCCAGGCTGTACCGCCGTTGTAGCTGAAGTACAGCCCGGTCTTGGTGCCCACCACCACGGTGCTGGAGTTGTTCGGGTCGGTGACGACCTTGCCGATGGCCTGGTACTGCGGGAACCCGAGCCCGGCCGAGGGCGGGTAGAACGGCGTGAACACGTCCTCGCCCAGCACCTGCCAGGTCTCGCCCTTGTCGGTGCTCTTCAGCAGGCCGGCGGTGCCGAAAGAGAACGAGCCATAGCGAAGATCGCCGGTGCCGGCGTAAACGATGTTGCTGTCATTGGGATCGATGTGCAGATCACCGATGGCGATGCTGTTGATGTCGGGCTGGTCGGTGACATTGGTCCAGGTGGTGCCGGCGCCGCAGCAGTTGGTGCTCTTCCACACCCCGCCACCGTCGGCCGCCGAGAACACCGTGTGCATGCCGCCGGCATCCGGCCCGCTGGGATCAACCGCGATCACATTGACCCGGCCGCTGACCTGATTCCAGTTGTTGAACACTTTCGGCTGCGGGCCGAGAAAGGTCCAGGCGCCGGTGTCGAGCGGGATCGGCGACGCCGCGCGACGCGCCAGGTAGGCCGATTGCTCGCCGGCCGGCACGCCCGACTGCACCCGCGCATCTTCTGCCTTGGCATCGACGAACCAGCTTGGGCTGAAGTGCATGGTCGGATAGGCGACCCGATGGGCCCAGTAGTCGCCGCTGAGCGGCTTCATGTTGAGCCGAGGCTCAGGCTGATCCAGCCACCAGACCGTTGCCGTGAGCACGCTGCAGCCGATCGCGGCCGCGATGATTTTGGTACGCATGTCGATAACCCCCGAAACAAGATCGCCCTGCCGACCGCGCCCGCGGGCCGCGGCAGCCGTGTAGTGCACCCCCGTGCAGCGGGGTGGAGCGTACCGGTATCGCCCACCTGTTGACACCACCCGGAAGACAGGGCCGCCGGGCCCGCACAGACACGGCTTGCGCCGCGCGTCCGCAGACCCTCAAATGACGGTCTTCATGAACCACAGGGCCGCACCCCGATGACGCGCAAGCAACGCCACCCACACCCCGCACGCCCCGCCGCCGCGAAACCGGTTGCACGCCCCTACAGCACCGCCGAGAAGGCCCTGATCGCGCTGGCCGGCCTTGGCCTGCTGATCACCGCCTACCTGAGTTGGACCGCATTGTTCGGCAGCCTGCCGGCGTTCTGCAGTGCCGGCTCTGGCTGCGAGATCGTGCAGGGCAGCCGCTGGTGGCGCTTTCTCGGCGTACCGGTGGCGGTCTGGGGCCTACTGACCTACGCCGTGCTGCTCGGCCTGACGCTGTCACGCGGCAAACCGCAGCCGCGCTGGCAGCGGCTGTGGAGCGTCGCCGTCATCGGTGCCGCGATAAGTCTGTACCTGACCCTGGCCGGCGCGATTGCACTGCAGGCTTTCTGCGCCTGGTGCCTGGCCTCGCAGCTGGTGATCCTGGCGATCTTCGCGATCGTCCACCTGCAGCGCCCGCGCGTTGCCAGCACCTTCACCTGGGGTCCGTTCCTGGCCAAACACGCCATCGTGCTGGTGGCCGTCCTCGGCGTGATGCACGCCAGCGCCGCCGGCTGGCTAGATCGCCAGGAAGACCCGCGCCTGGCCGCACTCGCCAAACACCTGGACGCCACCGGCGCCAAGTTCTACGGCGCCTTCTGGTGCCCGAACTGCCGGCAGCAGAAGGACCGCTTCGGACCCGCCCAAGCGCACCTTCCCTATGTCGAGTGCAGCCCCAACGGTCGCCAGGGCCCGGTCGCCTTCGCCTGCGTCAACGAGAACATCGTCGCCTACCCCACCTGGATCATCCGCGGGCAGCGCTATCCAGAGGCCTTGGATACCGAGGTGCTGGCGCAACGGTCTGGATTTCGGTGGGCGGGGGAGTAGCGAGGGCTGGGGAGCCGGCTTCGGAGCACGCCCCGCACTCACTCGAACCCATCGCGCATCAGCAGCTCGGCATCAGCGAGCGCCCTGGTATGCAACCGCCAGAAGCCTTCGCCGATGGCGGCCAGGATTCCGGCAAATTGGAGGGTGACCCGGCGCAGCCCGAATCCGTCTGCGAGCAGTCTGCGGCGCAGTTCGATGGGCTGCAGATGAAATCCGAAACCTGTACGCCCGGTTCCGGAATGTAGCCAGCGACGGCGGCCCGGCTGATCGCGCAACACGCTGACGCGAAGTGCGAGTTCCAGGCTGAGGTCGGCCTCGGGTTCGCAAGGGCGAGGCGTTCAGCGATTGCCAGCTGGCGGCAAGCGCCCGCCGGATGATGGGCGGGCGCTTGATTCCACTATCGACGGGGGCGCGGATGACAGTCCGCGGCCCCTTGAGCCTGCGGAGCGTTCAACCGCGCAGGGCCTTCGGGGTCAGCCGCTGCATCCAGCACAGCAGGGCCGGGATCAGGATCACCGCGCCGAGCATGTTCATGACGAACATGAAGGTCAGCATCAGACCCATGTCGGCCTGGAACTTCAGGTCCGAGAACACCCAGGTGCCCACGCCGGCAGCCAGGGTCAGGGCGGTGTAGAAGATCGCGATGCCGGTGGTCTTCAGCGCGATGAAGTAGGCCGCAGTCAGTTCGTGGCCCTGCTTCAGCGCCTCGGCCATACGCGCGTAGATATAGATGCCGTAGTCCACGCCGATGCCGACGCCCAGCGCGACCACGCACAGCGTGTTGACCTTCATGCCGATCCCCAGATAGACCATCAGGCTGTGGCCCAGCTCGGTCACCAGCACCAGCGGCAGCAGGATGCACAGGGACGCGATGATGCTGCGGAAACTGAGCAGACACATCACGAACACCGCCGCGTACAGCAGGTACAGGATGGTGTGCTCGGAGGCGCGGACGGTGTCGTTGATCGCCGCCATCACACCGATGTTGCCTGTGCCGAGACGCAGGTTGACGGCGTCGGTCGTGTAGTCCTCGCCCTTGGCCTGCGCAGCCTCGATGGCCTGGTTCTGCTCGACCCGGAAGTTGATGTTGTGGGCGCCATTGTCGTCGCGGAACTGCTTCACCGCCGCGACAATGCGATCGATGGTGGTGGCCTTGTGGTCGCTCAGGAACATCATGATCGACATCGCGCTGCAGTCGGAGTTGAGCAGGCCGGTGTCGGTCTCGAAGCTCTGCGTCGACAGGCGCAGCGAGTCGCCATCGCGCGGCAGGGTGCGCCAGCGGATGTTGCCCTCGTTGTAGCCGGCGTACACGATCTTCGCGGCCATCGGCAGGCTCATGACCTGTTCGACGCCCTCGACGTTGCGCATATGCCACGAGAAGCGGTCGATCAGCTCCATCGCCGGGTAGCTGGTGGTGCACGCCGACGGGCCGGCTTCGGCGATCACGTTGAGAATGTCCACGCCCAGCGAGAAGCGCGTCGATATCACCTCTGCATCCTGGTTGTAGCGCGCGTCCGGCCACAGTTCGGCGACGCCGGCCTGGGCATCGCCGGTCATCACCTTGTCACCCTGGCGCTCGGCGACAAACCAGCCCACCGCGCCAATCAGCACCAGCACCAGTGCCGGCAAGGGCCGGCTGCCCTTGGCCAGCAGCGCCCAGATCCGATCGAACTGGGTCAGCTGACGCAGACGGAACTCGCGCTTTTTGTCGAGGTTGCGCAGGCGGGTGTAGCTGAGCAGCACCGGCAGCAGCACCAGGTCGGTGAGGATGGTCAGTGCCACGCCGATGGTGGCCGTGACCGCCAGCTCGCGGACCATGTCGATCGGGATGACCATGATCGCGCCGAAACCGATGCAGCCGGCCAGCAGCGCGACGGTGCCGGGCACCAGCAGCATGCGGAACGAAATCCTGGCGGCCTCCAGTGGTCCGACCGCATGGGATGCACGGGCGCGCAGTTCGTCGACCGTGCCTTCCTCCAGGCCACCGAAGAAGATCTCGCCGCGGAAGCGGTTGATCATCTGCTCGCCGTGACTGACCGCGATCGCGAAGATCAGGAACGGCGTCAGCATGTTCATCGGATCGATGCCGAAGCCGAGCAGGCGCAGTGCTCCGAGCATCCACACCACCGACACCAGTGCCGCGAACACGGTCAGCGTCGCCAGCTTGATCGAGCTCGAGTAGACGAACAGCAGCAGCCAGGTCATCGCGATGGTGAGGAAGAAGAAATAGATCACCGAGCGCGCGCCGTCGGTGATGTCGCCCACCATCTTGGCGAAGCCGATGATGTGGACGGTGTAGCCCTTGCCTTCGTAAGCGGTGCGGATGTCCTCGAACTTGGCGGCCACCGCCTGGTAATCGAGGCGGTTGCCGGAGTCCTCGGGGATCAGGTCAGCCCAGACCATGGCGCCCGAGAAATCGCGCGATACCAGCTGCCCGACGATGTTCGCTTTGACGATGTTGCTGCGAATGGTCTTGAAGTCGTCCGGGCTCGCCGTCCAGCCCTGCAGACCGGGAGTGAAGTCCGGCGGGATCACATTGCCGCCGGCGAAGCCATCCTCTACTACCTCAACGAAGCGCACGTTCGGGGTGAAGATCGAACGTACCCGCGCGTCATCGGTCTCGTCGATGGCGATGACGTCGGCGGTCACCTTCTCCATCAGACGGAAAAACTCCTGGTCGAACATGTCGCCGTCTTCGGCCATCACGGCGACCAGCACACGGTTGGCCCCGCCGAAGTTCTGTTCGTACTCCTGGAAGGTCTGCATGTACTCGTGGTCGAGCGGAATCTGTTTCTTGAAGCCGGCGTCGACCCGCAGCTGGGTCGCGAAGAACAACATCACGGCGGTGATGATCGCGAACAGCACCAGCACGAGCGGGCGCGATCCGAACACCAGTGCCTCCGCGCTGCGGTGGAACAGGGAGGGTGAACTCATCGAGGAAGATCCAGGGGTCATGGCGGTCACTTCAGGCTGGTGCGGCCGATGCCCTTCTCGCCAGCGACGATGACGTCGGTGGCGGACAGGGGCAACGCTGCGGAAAGCACCGGAGTTTCCTGGCGCTCATTGGCGAAGGTCTGAAGCGTGAACCCGGCGGCACCCTGGGCGCGCTTGAGCAGCACGCCGTTCGAACCGACCAGCAGCACGCCCGCGCCGCCCGGCAGTACCGCACCGCCCTGCAGACTCAGTTCGGTGCCCGAATCGGGGGTTTCCCAGCTGTCACCCAGATCGCGGCTCTCCTGCACATTGCCGCGCAGGCCGAACGCGAGCACATGGCGCTCGCCCAGGGCGAGCACGCCGAACATCGAGCCGTCGTAGGGCAGACGCAGACGCTGCCAGCTGGCGCCGTCATCCAGCGAACGATAGGCCGAGCCGCGCTCGCCAACCACCATCAGGCCACCCTCGGGGGTGCGGGCGATACCGTTCAGATGCGGATCTTCTTCGTCCTCCAGCACCAGCGATTCATCCGACATGGTCCAGTCATCGGCTTCGGCTTCGGCTTCGGCGCCATCGACTGCTTCTGCGTCGACGCCGTCGACCGCTGACTCATCCCCCGCGTCCACCGCACCTGCGCTGGCATTCGGATCGACCTGCTGCCAGCTCTTGCCGCCGTCTGCGCTGACCAGCATCAGGCTGTAGGCACCAATCGCGATCACGCGATCCCGATCCAGCGCGAGCACGTCGAGCAGCGGGGCGCCCTGGGTCGGGTTGAACTCGGCGTCGAAGTCGTCTGCCGCCGGTGGGCTCCAGGTGTCGATGCGCTGCACGGCCCAGGTCAGGCCGCCGTCTTCGCTGCCGAGGATGATGCCGTCGTGGCCCACCGCCCAGGCGCGATCACCGACCGCGGCGACCGCGGTGAGCGTGGAGCGGGTCGGCACATCGGCCACCTGTCGCCAGTCACCGCGTGATTCCGATACCGCGATGTGGCCGCGCTCGCCGACCGCAATGGCGCGGTTGCCGCTGTCGACGAAATCCAGCATCAGCGACTGGCTGAGCATCAGCGGCAGTGTTTCAGCGCTGAGCGACTCCGGTGCCTGCGCATACAGCGGGCTGACGGCCAAAGCGGTGGCCAAGGCCAGCGCCGCGAGCTTGCAGTTCATGCTTCCTGCCTCCCTGTTGCCGGGTGCGGTCAACGCCGCATTCCCGATCCAAATCCGATAGCGAATTGACACCGGCGCGCGAGCGCAGCGCCGGTGTGATTGCCAACCTATCCCGAACCCCAAAACAAAGCCAGCCGCGACTTGTGGTCGCGGCTGGCTGAGTTGAACGCGTCGTTAGGACGTGCGCCGGGTCAGCGCACGCCGCGCGCGCGGAGGTTCTGCGGCGAGTACGAATCCGGCGTGCTCTGGTGCGAGAAGTTGACCATCTCGTCCTGGTTATCGAGCCCGCTGACGATATAGCGGCCGGACTTCAGGTCGTGATGGGTTTCAAGCGTGGTCCAGAACACCGGCACCTCGTAGTAGTTCACCGACGGCGCCTCGGAATAGCGCCACAGCTCGCCCTGGCTGTCGTAGTGGTCGAGCACCAGGATCTGCCAGCTGTCCTCGTCCACATAGAAGGTGCGGCGCGGATTGATGTGGCGCTTGCCCTCTTTCAGCGTGGCGTCCACCACCCACACCCGGTGCAGTTCATAGCGCAGGTGGTCGGGGTTGATATGGTTCGGCTGGATCAGATCCTCGAGGGTGACCTTGTCGCTGTGCGCCTTGTAGGAGTTGTACGGCACGTACATTTCCTGCTTGCCGACCAGCTTCCAGTCATAGCGGTCGAGCGCACCGTTGAACATGTCGGTCATGTCGTTGGTGCGCAGGCCGTCGGAGGCGGTGCCGGGGTTGTCGTAGGCGACATTGGGCGCGCGGCGGACACGACGCTGGCCGGGGTTGTAGACCCAGGCCTGACGCACCTGTGCCTGCTGGTTGAGGGTCTCGTGGACCAGCAGCACCTGGCCGGCCAGACGCGCCGGGCTTTCGACCACCTGGTAGAAGTACAGCAGGATGTTGTTGATGTCAGCGATGGTGTTGCCCGGCTTGTAGTACAGGCCAAGGAACTCCTCGCGGATCCGCACCAGGTTGTACTGGCCACCGGTGGTGACGGCAGCCTGGTTGGCCCAGCGGGCGCTGGACACGCCCTTGTACTTCATCTTGTGGTTCCAGATGACTTCCTGGCCACTCTGCGGGATCGGGAACGGAATCCCCTCGGCCGCATTCTCGACGCCATCGCCATCGGCGACGATCTTGGCGGTGGTCGCATTGGTGATGCTGAAGTCGTAGGTGCGCTGCGGGAACGAGGCCGAACGGTGGGTCGGGTAGATGTCCATGCGGAAGGTCGGATAGCGGGCGAACATCGCCTGCTGGCCCGCCGTCAGCTTGTCGGCATGCTCGCGATAGTTGGCGGGCGTGATGCTGAACAGCGCGGCCTCACCGGCGAACGGATCCGGGTGGTGGTCGCCGACCTTGTAACCGGCGGGCGGGCTGGTGATGCCGCCATCCCAAGCCGGGATGGTGCCGGCGGCATTGCCGGCTTTCTCGGCGCCGACCGGGGTCAGATCGCGGCCGAGACGGGCTGCCTGGTCGGCACTCACGGCGGCCAGCGTGCTGGCTCCGAAGGTGAGTGCGGCGACGGCCAGGGCGGTGGTGGTGAACTTGCGCATCTGGGAGTTCCTCCTGGCGTACTTAGAACAGGTACTTGGCGGAAACCGCGACAAAGTCGCGATCGCTGGTGAGGTTGAACACGCCGCCACCCCAGAACGAGGTGTAGGACAGGTCGAGCACCCACTTGTTGAGGTAGTTGCCCTCAAGGCCCAGGGTGGACGACTTGCGGCCATCGACGAAGTTGCCGCCGGCGCCCGGCGTGGTGCCGTTCACGTCGTGGTTGAACGCGATGCGCGGCGACAGGTTCCAGGTGCTGCCGCCGACGCTGTTGTAGTCGGCGCGGACGGCCAGGCGATAGCCCCAGGAGAACGAGGTGGCCATGCCTGCGCAGGAGTCAAGCGGATTGCGAGCGCCGCCACTGACCCAATCGGGGCCACAGCCGGTATCGGTGCCATCGCCCTGGTAGGGCATTACCTCGACCGAGGGCAGGTCCCATACCTTGGTGCCACCGAACTCGCCGACCGTGGCGATCTGGTCAGCGCCCAGGAAATTGCCCGGCCCGAACGCCTTGGTCAGGGTGAACTGCAGCTGGCTGACCTCGTGACGCTCCCAGCCCTGCAGGTACTGGCCGAGACCGAACTGGCCCAAGCGGCTGCGGAAGCGCGTGAAGGGTTCCTGGATCAGCGGATTCAACGGTGACAGACCGGCAAACAGCACCTCGACATCGTCGATCTGCAGCGGGGCGTTGTCGCGGTAGCTGATTTCACCCTGGAAGGCGACCGTGCCGATATTGGTGTTCCAGCTCAGGCCGTACAGGTTGATGTCTTCCGGATACTCGATGAAGTAGCGGCCCGAGGTCGGGCTGGCGTTGGTGATCGAGGTGCCCGAAATGAACGGCAGGCGGCTGTGGTAGCGCAGGTAGTAGAAGCCGAATTCGGTGTCACCCAGCTCGGAGGCGTAATAGCGCAGGGCCAGGCCGAACTGGCCGCTGTCCTTGGCCTCGCGATCCGCCGAACGCGGGAAAGCAGCACCGCAGCGTGGGTCCAAAGCTGGCGTGGTGCGGCAGACCCCGAAGTTGGCGGGCTCATCCACCAAGCCGAAGTTGAGCATCACGAACTCGCCGCCGGTCAGGCCGAAGTCGTTGTTGCTGAAGTAGGTGCCCGAGGGTTCCACTTCGGTCTCGGACCACTCCAGCATGTACAGCGCTTCCAGCGACAGGTTCTCGGTCAGGTTGAACGAGGCCCAGATCGAGTTCTGCGGCAGGAACGCTTCTTTCAGCTCGGCGCCGGCCACGCGCAGGCGCGACACATCGACCGGGTTGACCACGTTGATGCCGTTCTGGATGAAGGTGCTCTCACCCCAGCTGACCACTTGGCGACCCAGGCGGAAGCTGCCGTTGACCGACTCGCCGAAGTTGAAGTCGGTGTAGACGAACGCGTCCAGCAGGCGCACGCGCTGGCCGATGCGGTCTTTGGCGACATCGCTGATGTCGTCACGGCTCATGGTTTCGAAATCGCGGAAACCGGTGCCGCGGAAGAACGCACCCCAGTTGCGCCATTTCATCCCGACTTCGCTGGTGATGCCCAGCGCGTTGGAAATCAGATCGCCGCTGTCGTACTTGAGGTTGCCGTCGTCGGAGTTGACCGAAAAACGCCCCGGCGCGGCGATTGCCAGCGCCTGCGCCTCGGCCCAGCGGTTCTGCGCTTGCAGTGCGGTGACCCGGGTGCCCAGGGTGGGGTCGAGGTTGGCCTTGCCGACCAGCCGGTTGTCGCGGCCCTCAACGCGCTGCGAGGCGCCGTAGGTCAGGGTGGTGTCGATCGTCATCGAGAAGTCGCCGCGGCTGAACTCGGCGGCAGAGGCGCTGCCGGCGATCAGTGCCGCGCCGACTGCGAGCGCCAGCGGCGCGCGCAGCTGAAGCAGGCGGCCCGGGCGGACAGGCTTGGAAGTCTGAGTCATTTTGATGTCCTCGATTCGGGCTTACTGCGTGCGGATGACGGAGGTGTTGGTGATCTGCACCTGCAAGCCACCTGAGGCGATCAGGCTGGCCATCTGGGTCTGCATTTCGACCGTCGCCGGCAGCGACGCGGTGGGCGACAGCAAGGAACCGTGGTCGCCGGCGGTGAAGCGCACAGCGCCGCGGACACCATTGGCGGCCTGGGCCGAGGCAGTCAGGGCGGGCAGGCCCAGCGCGGTGATCATCGGCTCGGTGCCCGACAGCGGCGCACCGGCGACGCGGTTCGGAATCACTTGATCCGGCAGCACATTGGAACCGTTGCCCACCACCTCATGCAGCAGGATCGCATCGGTGGCCGAAGCAAAGCCGTAGTTGATCGGATCCGCCGGGTCGATGATCTGCTGGGTGGCACCGAAGAAGGTGTCGTAGTTCGGCGTGCCCGGCTGCAGGCCGGCACCGGCCGCCAGACCGGCGCGGATGCGCGGGCCGAAGGTCGGTGAGGCTTCCAGCATGCGGGCGATACCGCCGCCCGGCACCGACAGCAGACCGGTATTCACGGTTGGCTCCAGGGCGAGGAAGGCGGTGCCGACGATGGCACCCAGCGACTGGCCGACAAAGGCCACGCGGGAGGCGTCGAGGTCACCGGCGCCGTCGCCATTCAGGTCGAATCGCGGCAGCGTCTTGGTCAGCACGAACAGGTCCGCGATGCCCTGGCGCAGGTTGTCGCGCGAGGTCAGCAGCGAACTCAGATTGATCATGTGCGCACCGGAATCATCCGCGATTCCGTCCGGTGTCGCCGCGCCAGTCGTGTTGTTGAGGTAGTCGACGCCGAAGGTCCGCTCGCGGGCAAGGGGGCCGAACGGCGTGTTGCCGATCGCCAGCGGATTGCTCGCCGGCAATCCGTGCAGCGGCAGGTCGATGGCCACCACCACGAAACCCTGCTGGGCAAGCGTCGCCGAAACGGCCAGGGCATCGCTGCGATTGCGGGTAATGCCGTGCTGATAGATCACCACCGGCCAGCCGGCCGCCGGCTTGGTGCGTCCCGAGGCCGCGTTGGGCACGGTCATCAGTACCGGCACGGTTTCAGTGCGGGTGGCGACCGGGATCGGGTTGGCGAAAGTGATGTTGGTCGAGGCCGGGCTCAGGCCCGCCTGGTTGAACGGCGGCACGTAGGCACCCGGTGCCGCCCTCCAGAAGCCCTGCAGCGGCCCGAGCGGGGCGTCAGTGCTGGGTGCAGTGAGGTAGTAGGGCAGGGCCAGCGTACCGATGTAAATATCCGCGATCGGCGCCAGACCGGCGACTGCCGTGGTCAGCCCGGAGGGCGCGAGTCGGGCCGCACCGGGCTGTGCGATCGAACGCACCGCCTGCAGCACCGGGGTGATGCTCTGGGTGGTAGCGACCCAGCTGAGCACCACTCTGTCGCGATTGATGCCGGCGCCGGCGGCTGCGGCGAGATGCGAACCGTGCAGCTGACGCAGCGGCTCCAACCCGCAGGCCGTTGCGTTCGGCAGCAGGGGGTCCTGGCTGACGCCGCCCACACACAGCGGGGTCGTGCGCTTGCTCAGGAAGTAGGCCTGCGAGGGCGTGGCGTCGTTGCCGCGGCTGTCGCGGACGCCGGTGGTCAGCACCGTCATGTACGAGGTCAACTGCTTCAGCGGCTTCAGCGGCACCATCGCGTAGGTGCGGCCGGCGCTGTCGCTGCTCACCGCAGCGGTGACGAAATCGACGCCTGGCTGCAGCTCGCGGACGATGCCGGTAACGCCGCCGCCGGGGCCAGTCAGGGTGACTTCAAACACGCGCACGCTCTGGCCGGGGACGACGCTGGTCGGATTCGGCGCATCACTGAACGAGAACGACCACGGCGAGGTGGTGCTCCAACCATCCAGAGTGTTGATCGCCACCTGCGGATCGCCGAAGTTGTTCGGGTTCGCGGTCGCAGGCAGGGGAATGTTGAGGGTCAGGTCGTTGGTGCCTGACAGCAGCAGGTTGTTCGGGGTCGGAATCACGCCGGTTGAAGGGTCAAAGCGCGCGGTGATGATGCCGGACACCGGCGTACCGCTATTGTTCTCAGCGGGCGTTACCGGCACTGCGCGTGGGCTGTTGGAGGATCCGCCGCAGCCTGCGAGCAGCGAAACCGACAGCGCCAATGCAAGGGTCATTCGAGCCTGCATGTTCGTGTCCTTCTGGTTATTGGGAGTTGGGGCCGGCGTACTGTATCCAGCGTGCGTTAACGATGGCAATGCTGCAGCGTATGGCTGCTGCATTCGCTCATGCTGCAATGCAACACAACAGTCTTGGGCGCCGAGGATTTCTCATCGCGCCTCGGCCCCGTGCACGGGCTCAGCGGTCGCCGAGCTGCAGCTGCGGGGTGAACCGACGTGGAGCAAGCCCCAGCAGGGCCCAATCGGAAGAGGTCGCACATTGGTCCTGGTGAAGCCTGTAGATCGTCGCCGCGAGCCGCGCCGGTCGCCCGACACCGGTGGCCATTCGCCCTGCCAACCAACGCAGTCCGGGTGTCGGCAATGTCAGCAATCGTGGCCCGGAGGGCTCCAAGCTGAAGCTGCGCCGCAGCATTTCGATCCAGCCGATCCGCTCGGGCCCGGGCAGGCGCAACAGCTCTGGCGCCAGATCGCGCAGATCCGCTGCGGCCAGCAGCGCCGCCGCCAAGTCATCGGCATGCACGGGCTCGCGCAGCCCATCCGCAGCCCGTGGCCAAGGCAGCACGCCGCAGCGGCGTGCAAGCCGCAACAGGGGGCTCAAGCTGCGATCCGAGCCGGTGCCGTAGATCAAGCCGGCCCGCAGCACCGTCAGTTGGGCACCATGCTGCCGCGAGCTTGTCTGCAGCAGGCTTTCGGCCGCCGCGAGGCGCGCCGCCAGGGCGCGTTCGTCCGCCTGCAGTGAGCTGGCCTTGTAGTCGGCACTGAGCGACGACAGCGCCAGCAGCCGGGTGCCGCGCGCTGGCGGGTGACCCGACACCCATTGCGAGAATGCATCCAGTGGCCCCGCACAGGCGATCACCGACGGACGCCAACCCTCGCCCAGCAAGTGATCGAGTTCGGGCGCGGCCTCCAGCGAGCCGTGAATCCACCGCACCCCCGCGACCGTGCCGGCAGCACGCTGTCGACTCACCGCGAGCACGGGAATCTGCAGGCTGCGCAACCGTTGCAGTACGAAGCCGCCGACGGCGCCGGTGCTGCCGAACAGGAGCCAACCATCCGGCCGAGGCAAGGGATCGGGCAGGGGATTCTGTGAGCCGATGTTCATGTGCACAGGATAGAACCCGCGGCAGCCTGCGCAGCGGAAACGCAGCCCAGGCCTGCACCAAGCCTCGGATCCAAGGTGTTCGAGGCGACAGCCCCCGCGACGACGCTGCAGAGGCAGCGCGGCACGCTGCCGATCTCGCCGCAGCCACCCAGCAGCCCTGTATTCGCGGGTGAATGCGTGCCTTGGAAGAAACCACTGCTCCGACCTCATGCGCTGCCGTGTCCGAAGGCGTGCGCGACCCGGCACGCGCTGCACTCAAGCAACGGCGGCTTGTGGATCTGCTCGCCGCAGCCGCAGCCGCAGCCGTAGCCGTAGCCGTAGCCGTAGCCGCAGCCGTAGCCGCAGCCGGTAAAGTCGGCGTCGCTGCAGCTGCTCTTGCGAATGGAGCCCGATCAGCCTCGACTGGCCGCCCAAGGCAGCCGCAGCCGCACATGGAAGCAGCCATCGGCGCCGGTCTCGACCTGCAGCTGGGCGGCACCGCTGAAGCCCAGCTCCAGGCGCTCGCGTAGATTGGCGAGGCCGGTGCCGGTGCCGGGCGCGGTGCTGGCTTCGCCGCAGCTGTTGCTGACTGCCAGGGCCCAGCCGTCCGCCAGCGGCCAGGCCCGGATGCGCAGATCACCACCCTTGCGACAGGGCGCGATGCCGTGCTTGATCGCGTTCTCGACCAGGCCGAGCAGGGCCAGCGCGGGCAGCGGCTGCGGCAGGCAGATCGGATCGAGATCGACTCGCAGCCTCAGGCGCTGCTCCAGCCGGGCCTGCTCGATCGCCAGATAGCGCTGCGCCAGCCGCCACTCCTCGTCCAGGCTCTGGGTGCTGCGCTCGGCCTGAGAGAGGTGGAAGCGGAACAGCTCCGACAGCTCGGTAACCAGATCCGCTGCGCGCTGCGGATTCTCGAAGATGGTGCCGCGGATGGTGTTGAAGGCGTTGAACAGGAAATGCGGATTGAGCTGATGGGTCAGCTGCTGCAGTCGCGCCTGCCGCACCTGCTGCTGCAGACGGCGGCGCTGGCGGAAGGCGTGCCAGCCGAGATAGAGCGCCGTCCAAACGCACAAGGTAGAGGCCAGATTGGCGACGGCCAGCACGTAGAACTGCGCGCCCTCGATGCTGACGCCGAACTCCGCACCCTCGGAATTGAAGCGCACCGAGGTGATGGTGCCGGCCTGCATCAGCTTCAGCGAATCGATGGCGAGCGTAGCGCCCAGCGACAGCAGGGCCAGCACGACAATCCACGCGAGCAGCGCAAGCCAGGCCGGCCAGCGCGGCACCTGACCGAGGAAGAACAGGCGCAGCGCGGGGCGCAGGCCGGCATGGGTAATCAGGAAGAAGACCCAGGACTCCAGCGCCATGCGCGCGATCCAGGCCTGGCTGCTGGCGCCGCCGCTTCCCACGATCTTCTGCAGCAGGGTGGCGCTGAGCAGGATCGAGCCGATGAACACCGCCGCCTGCAGCGCCCAGTAGGCCGGCGAGGCGGTGAACAGGGTGGCGCGCCAGGCCCTCAGCAGGGAGATCGCGGTGTTTGGCGATGGAGCTTCGGCGTGCATGGGGTCTCAGTGGTGTTCAGGCCCGCGCATCATCGCGCAGGCGCCAGGCAGGATGCCGCCCGCGCGCTTCCCTGCGCGCGGCACGACGGGACGCGCGAACGCGCCCCAACCGAAGCGCGTCCGGCGCTTCGCAGCCACCGCATCGCGAGGGATGCGGTGGAGTTCGAACCTGCAAGCGCCCCGTAGGTTGGACCAAGCGCAGCACGGCCCAACGCCGCAGCATCGAGTCCCGCCGCGAGGGCACAGGCGGCGATGTTGGACCGCGCTGCGCTTGGTCCAACCTACGCAGCACGCTCTGCTTCAACGATTCCCCACTCCCGATTCGCGATTCCCGGCTACTCATACCGCAACGCATCAATCGGATTCAGCCGCGCCGCCTTCACCGCCGGCGCCAGGCCGAAGATCACGCCGATCGCGGTGGTGAAGCCGAGCGACAGCAGCACCGCCCAGCCGGGCACCGAAGCGCCGCTCATGCCGGGCACCGCCACGCTGATCAACAACGCGAAGCCCCAACCGAGTGCAAGCCCGATCAGCCCGCCGAACAGGCTCAGCACCAGGGCCTCGACCAGGAACTGCAGCAGGATGAATCGCGGCGTGGCGCCGAGCGCCTTGACGATACCGATCTCGCGCGTGCGCTCGGTGACCGACACCAGCATGATGTTCATCACCCCGATGCCGCCGACCAGCAGGCTGATGCCGACCACCGCACCGGCCACCATGGTCACCCCATTGACGATGCTGTCGAAGTTCTCGCGGGTGCGCTCGGCGGTCTGGAACTGCATCGGGTCGGGCGCGTCCTTGGCCAGGCCGCGCCGACTGCGAATCACCTGCTTCACCTGCGCTTCGATCCGCTTGGTGTCGGCATCGGGATTCGGCCGGAAGTAGATCTGCACGTCCTCCGGCTGGCCGGGCGCCGACATCGCGCGCAGGGTCGAGAACGGCACGAAGGCGTAGTTGTCCTGGTCGAAGCCGAACAGCGTTCCACGCGATTCGCCGACGCCGATCACCCGGAACCATTCGTTACCCAGCTGGACGAAACTGCCGACCGGGTCTTCGCCGAGCTCAAGGTCCTTGACCACAGTCGGGCCCAGCACCACCACGCGCCTGCGCCGCGCATCGTCGCTGTCGGAAATGAAGCGGCCCTGGTCGGTGTAGACCCGCACCACGTTCTGGTAGTTGGCCACCGTGCCGAGAATCTGCGCGGTGGTAGTGGTGGACGCGCTGCGGATCTGGCCACCGAGGCCGATCGGCTGGGTCACCGCGGTGATGTCCTGCACATCGCGAACGCGCTCGCGCACGGCGATGAAATCCTCACTCGACAACGTGTTGCGCATGCCGATCATCGCCTGCTGGCGCGGCGTGTAGGCGCTGACGATGATCATGTCCGAGGCGAGGTCATCCAGCTGCTTGGTGATCGTGCTGGACAGACCCTGCATCACCGCCACCACGGCGATGACGGCCGCCACGCCGATGATGATTCCGAGTGCGGTTAGCGCGCTACGCAGCGCGTTGGCGCGGATCGCCGCAACCGCAGCGAAGCTGCCTTCGAGCACGGCGTGGCCGAGGCCCGATTCGATCAGGCGCGATTCAATGAGGCCCGCGGCCGCAGCACGTGTCGCCGGCCTATGCGCGTCAGGCTGCTGCATGCGGCACCCCCGCGCGGCCGGGCTGGCGCCGGTCCTCGACCACGCGGCCGTCGACCAGACGCACGCTGCGCCGGCAGTGGTCGGCGATCTCCTGCTCGTGGGTCACCAGGATGATGGTGTGGCCTTCAGCGTGCAGGGCATCGAACAGGGCCATGATCTCGGTGGTGGTGCGGCTGTCGAGATTGCCGGTCGGCTCGTCACCGAGCAGGATCGCGGGCTCGGTGACCAGGGCACGCGCGATCGCCACACGCTGACGCTGACCGCCTGACAGCTGGCTGGGTAGATGATCCACCCGTGCAGCCAAGCCGACCCGCGTCAGCGCCTGCAGGGCACGCTCGCGGCGCTCGGCGCGTGACATCACCCGATACACCAGCGGCTGCATCACATTGGCCAGCGCCGAGGCGCGCGGCAGCAGGTTGAAGCTCTGGAAAATGAAACCCACCGAGCGATTGCGCTCGTGGGCCAGTTCGGTCTCGTCCATCTTCGCGACGTCGCGCCCGCGCAGCAGGTAGCGGCCGCTGCTTGGCACATCCAGGCAGCCGAGGATGTTCATCAGGGTCGACTTGCCCGAGCCCGAGGGGCCGACGATCGCGACGTACTCGTTGGCCTCGATCGCGAGATCGATCCCATCCAGCGCCATGAACTCGCTTTCGCCCATGCGATAGGCCTTGCGCACCGCCTCCAGGCGGATCACTTCGGCATGGCTGGCGCTGCTCACGAGTCGCTGTCCTTGTCGGATGCGGCGCTGTCGCTGGCGTCCTTGATGCGCAGGTGCTGGCCCGCGCTGATGCCCGTCAGCACCCGGCCGGGTCCGGTGACCACGCGCTCGCCCTGCTTCAGCTCGCCGCGAACTTCCTGCGAAAAGTCATTGGCCATACCGACCTCCACCGCGACCCGCTCGGCGCTGTCGTCGGCACCGACGCGCCAGACGTAGTGGCCGGCATCGTCCTTGCGCACCGCCGCCACCGGCACGTTCAGGCCGGGCTCGCCCTGCGCGGTCTCGATCTCGGCGCGGCAGCTCATGCCGGGGTGCAAGCTCAGCTCGGTCGGGTCGATCTGCACCTGCACCTTGAAACTCAGGCTCTGGCTGACGCCCTGGGCGCGCGCCGAGGTGCCGATCTGCACCACTTCGCCGGTCAGCGGCGTGTTCGGATGCGCGGCGGCGAACACCTGCACCTTCTGGCCACGCTGGACCCGGGCGATGTCGGCCTCATCCACGCGCAGCTCGGCCAGCAGCACCGATGGGTCGGCCAGCACCATCAGGTCGGAGCCGACGATATTGGTGGTGCCGGCGATCACGGTCTCACCCGGCTTGATGTCGACCGACACCATCAGCCCATCAATCGGCGCGATGAACAAGGTGCGCTGCAGGCGATCGCGCGCCAGCTCGCGCTGTGCGGCCGCCTGTGCCAGCGCCTGATCGCCGGCCTCGACCGCGATCTTCGCGATCTGGTGCTGGCTCTGCAGCTGCTCGAAGGCATCCGCGCCGACCAGACCGCGCTCGCGCAGCTGACGCTGACGCTCCAGCTGGCGGCCGAGGTCATCCAGCCGCGCGCGGCGCGAACGGATCTCGATCTCACCCGCGCGCACGCCCGCATCGGCGGAATCCAGATCGGCCTGGAAGGCGTCCTGGTCCAGCCGCATCAGCAGATCACCGCGCTGCACGCGCTGGCCTTCCTCGACCAGCACCTCAGCGACGCGACCGGTGACCTCGGAGCGCAGCTGGATCTGGGTCTCATACACGAGGTTGCCCGAGGCCAGCGCGGTGTCGTTGAGTGCACCGCGTTCGACCTCGGCCACGTCCACCGCCGGCGCCTGCTGGCCACCGCGCGAACCGGCCCAGATCACCAGGCCCAGGCCAGCGACGATGGCGAGAGCGATCAGAAGCTTGCGCATGTCGATCAGCCCTGCGCCAGCACGATGGCGAGCCACGGCCCGAAGATGATCAGGTTCGGCAATGCGCCGAGCAGGAACGCCTTGCCCCAGCTCAGCTGGCTCCACACCCTGCCCGCCACGGCGATCAGGAACAGGCTCCAGAGGTAGAACAGGTTGACGCTGGTGGCCAGCGTGTAGCCCTGCTCACCGATCGGAATGCCGAACAGCAGATTGTTCAGGCTGGCGTAGTTGGCGAGATCGATCGGCAGATTGCCGCCGCCGCGCACCAGGGCCAGCACGATCAGGCCGATCGCACTGACCACCATCGGCAGCATCGAGAAACTGGCCGCCGCGAACCAGCGGCCGAAGCTGTTGCGCTCACGCGAAAGCACGCGCTCGCCGACGAAGTACACCAGGCCGAAGATCAACGCGAACAGCGGCAGCACAATCGCCCCGGCCACCGCGCCGATGTGTGCGGTATACGGCGCTACCTGCAGCATGTTGGAGCGCGCCGCCGCCAGCTGATCGGCCGGCATCTCGCCAGCGCCGGCGAGCTGCTGCTCGACGATCCACTCCGGAGTCATGCCGCCGTAAAGCGTGTAGATGCTGGCTGCCGAAGCTATCGCCACCAGCGCCAGCGCGGCCCAGGCCCAGGCCGGTCGCTCGCGCAGGGCGGCGAAGGCAGCCGCGGGGGCGAGATAGGTATCGATCAGGGCGGATACGAGATTTTTTGACGCGGTCATGACGGGTCTCTCCTGTGGCAACGGCTGGATGCTGTGCGAGCCGAGACGCCGCTGTGTGGATTTTGTGATCAGCGGTTTGTAAGCGTGGCAAGCGGTCGACGGCGGGGGACGGCTGCCGCGGCGATCAGCCCGGGGCGCGGAGGTCTTGGCAGGTCGCGCGAGGGTCGCGCGGTCTCCAACGCGCAGGCGCCTGCCGAGTTCATGACGCGCCCGCAGGGTGTGCGTCGACTGCGACCTCATCCAGGCCAAAAGCACTGCGCTCGCCCGCGCTTGGTTCGACAGCGCACGGTGCGGAGTCGGGTACACGCGTAGGTTCGCAGCCTAACGATCCACGCTGCGTCCCTTTTTCGCCACTGCGAGTACCCCCTCGATGGACAGATCCAGCGCAGCAACCAACGAGTATCTTCAGCGCGACCATGCCACCGTGCCGGTGACGGCGTTGCACAACCCCCGTGTCGGCGCCAGCGCGGTCTCGTGGGCCGCGATTCTTGCCGGTGCGGCCGGTGCCGCCGCGCTGTCCTTGAGCCTGCTGACACTCGGCGTGGGCCTGGGGATGGCGACGATGTCGCCGTGGTCGCCCGGTGCGATTGGCGCCACCGAACTCGGCGTATCGAGCATCATCTGGCTGGCAGTGACCTCGATCCTGGCCTCGATTGTGGGCAGTGGCGTGCAGGCGGGCGCGACGGTCGTTGGGGCAGCGACGTCTGCTGCGGTTGGCAGCGCGGTCTCCGCGGAGAGCAATGCCGATGGCTCCTCCAGCGGCTACTTCGCCGACCTGCTGTTTCGGCGCGACTTCAGCAACCCCACGGCTGCCTGGCCCGAAGGCGCAACGGCTGAACGATCGCGCGCCGAGGATGCGCTGGAGGTAGGCCGCATTTTCAGTCAAGGGCTCGGTTCGGCCCCGCTGCCGATTGAAGACGTACGCCATCTCGCCGCACTGGTTTCAAGCCGGACCGGCCTGGACCCGCAGGCGGCCGAAGCGCGGGTTACTGCCACCTATGCACGCGCCCAGGCGGCCGTGCAGGAAGTCGAGCAGCGCGCGATGCAGGCCGCGGATACCGCACGCAAGGCGACGGCTTACGGCTCACTCTGGCTGTTCATCGCGCTGCTGGCCGGTGCGTTTATAGCCAGCCTCGCCGCCACGTTCGGCGGCCGCCAGCGCGATCTGTAAAGCCCGCAAGGCTCGCGCGATTTCCACGCCCCATCCGCCTCAAGGCACCCAAAGGACCTGACCCTGAAGTACATCCTGCTGCTGTTTCTCGGCATCCCGCTGCCCATCATTCTTCTGATTGCTGTGCTCACCTGATTGTGTCGGGCTTCGTGTTGACGGCGCAGCCCGAGCGGCTCAGCGGCGCAGATGGAAGCGCAGCGTGGTCCCCGCGCCGATGAGCATCAGCCCAACCGATGCGATCGGCTGGGCCGCCTCTGCCGTGCTGATCGCAACCCTGTTGCATCAGGTACGCGTGCAGTGGCGGGAACGCTCGACCGAGGGAGTTTCCTGCTGGCTGTTTCTCGGCCAGATGACCGCCAGCGTGGGCTTCCTCGGCTACAGCGGGTTGATCGGAAATCCGATTTTCGTAGTCAGCAATGGCGTGCTGGTGCTGACCGCGTTGGTCGGCCAGGCGGTCTATCGTCGCAATCGTCGAATCGAAGAATCGGCCGCTGCTGGAAGCCACAGCGAAGCCTCGGCATGAGCTCGCCTGCCGCTCGCTTGATTTCGCGCGGCAGCCGTCGAAGTCGATCGAAGTTTCCGCTGCTGAACGTTCGTCGACACGCAGGCCGCGCTTGCGCAATCCGCATGGTGCAAGGATGAGAGCTGCGATGTCACTGCCGGGAAATCGAACCTCGATGCTATGGACCATCGTTGCCACCGTGCTGGCCACCACCGTCGTGTTGGTGCTGGCGCAGAACTTCAAGACCTCCGAAAAGGCGCTTGAGCGCAAGATCGAACACCGCTATGCGGTGTCTGATCCGCAGTTCCGCCGCGAGATGTCGGCCTTGCTGGGTCCAGCGATTCTGGGCGGCAATCGGGTCAGGCCTCTGCAGAACGGCGATGAGATCTTCCCGGCCATGCTGCAAGCGATTGCCGAGGCGCAACACTCGATCACCTTTGAGACTTTCATCTACTGGTCGGGAGAGATCGGCAAGGAATTCTCACAGGCGCTGGCGGAACGTGCGCGTGCTGGCGTGGCGGTGAGCGTGACCATCGACTGGGTCGGCAGCACCAAGATGGATCGCTCACTGCTTGAATCAATGCAGGCGGCCGGTGTGTCGCTGCATCTGTATCGGCCGCTGAGCTGGTATCACCTCGGCAGCATGAACAACCGCACGCATCGCAAGCTGCTGGTGATTGACGGTCGCATCGGCTTCACTGGCGGCGTCGGCATCGCCGACCAGTGGTTGGGCGACGCTGAAGATCCCGAGCACTGGCGCGACACCCAGTATCGGATCGAGGGCCCGGTGGTGGCGCAGCTGCAGGCCGCCTTCAACGACAACTGGATCAAAACCACCGGCCAGGTGTTGAACGGCACCCACTACTTTCCCGAGCTGAATCCCGCAGGTGAAATGGACGCGCACATGTTCGTCGCCTCGCCCTCCGGCGGCAGCGAAAGCATGCATCTGATGTATCTGCTCGCGCTGGCCGCCGCCGAGACCCGCATCGATCTGGCAGCGTCCTATTTCGTGCCCGACACGCTGCTGATCGAGGCCCTGATCGCCGCCCGCGCGCGTGGCGTTCGGGTACGCGTGCTGCTGCCCGGGCCACACTTGGATGCGCTCTCGGTCAAGATCGCGTCCAAGGCTGACTGGGGTGAATTGCTGCAGGCCGGCGTCGAGATCCATGTGTATCAACCGACCATGCTGCACACCAAGCTTCTGGTGATTGATTCTCTGCTGGTGTCGGTGGGGTCCACCAATTTCGACATGCGTTCCATCCGGCTCAATGACGAGGCCAGTCTGAACGTCTACAACCGCGAGTTCGCCCTGCACATGACCGCCGTGTTCGAGGCCGACCTGTTGAACGCTGAGCCGTATTCGCTGGAGCGCTGGCGCACGCGCCCGCTGAGCGAAAAGCTCAGCGAGAAGATTCTGCTGCCGATCCGATCGCAACTCTGAGCTGACGCACGGCTCGCTGGCGCGCAGCACGCCCGCCGCGCACTCAAGGGCGACTGCTATCGTCCGCGAACACAGGGCTGATTGCGGAGTTTTGTCCTCTACAACATAGGAGCGCCTTTCATGACCGCCGCCACGCTGTACGACGCCCTGCGCGAAAGCCACGAACTGCAGCGCGCACTGCTGCGCAAGCTGCTGCGCTCAAAGCCCGGCGCTGAGCAGCGGATCGACCTGTTCACCGTGGTTCGCCATGAGCTGGCGGCGCACGAGGCGGCCGAAGAGCGCTATCTGTATGTGCCGATGATGATGCACGACGGCGGGCTGTCGGCCAGCCGCCACGCTCTGCATGAGCATCATCAGATCGATGAGCTGATCGAGGATCTGCAGGCACTGGACCCCGCCGGCAGCGCCTGGATCGAGACCGCGAAGGCGCTTTCCAAGAAGGTGCATCACCACCTGCGCGAGGAAGAGACCAAATTCTTCCAGGTGTCGGGAAAGCTGTTGAGCGATAGCAGCAAGCAGAAGCTCGCCGGCCAATACCGCCGCGATTACCAGCGCATGCATCGGATGTTGGCTGCTGGGCGCTGAGCGGTCTTGCCCGCCCTCTCAGCCCAGCCGTTCGAATGCGAACAGCCGGGTCAAGGGATGCGTGCGGCGCTCGATCTGCGCGCGCAGCAGGCCCGCGCCGAGCATGCTGTAGGTGATGCCGTTGCCGCCGTAGGCCAGTGCGAAAAGCACGCGCGGGCCGTACTGCGGGTGGCGGCCGAACAGCGGTAGGCCATCGATCGTCTCCGCGAAGGTGCCTGCCCAGGCAAAAGCCGGGCGTGCATCCAAGTGCGGCAGCAATCGCTTCACCTTGCGCTGCAGCGTCGCGGCCTTGCGGTCGACCCGACGATCGCGCCGCGCCGGAATGTCGCGATCATCGTCCTCACCGCCGACCAGCAGTCGCCCATCACCGGTGCTGCGCAGATACAGATACGGTCGCGCGGATTCCCACAGCAGGGTGTCCGCCAGCCAGCCGAGCTGGTCACGGTCGATCGGGTCGCTCATGTAGGCGTAGCTGCTGCGGTTCTGGGCTACGCGCTGACGCAGCCAGCGCTGCGACTCGTAGCCGCTGGCGATCACCGCGTGTTTGGCGCGAATCGAAACGCCGGTGGCAGTGGTCAGCTCGACTGAGCGCGGGGTCGCAGCGATCGACACCACTTCGGTGCGATCAAACACCTGCGTGCCCGTTCGCTGCATGCGTCGAAGCAGGCGTGAGGCAAGTCGGTACGGATCCACCCGCGCTGCGACCGTGCTGAGGATCGCGGCCGGCGCGGTCAGGCCGTATTCGTCCTTCACCGCCGCGCGATCCAGCCAACGCACCGGAAACCGGTGCTCGGCACGCCAGGTGAATTCATCGGCGAGGCGCGCCTGATCCGTGCGATTGCTGGCGTAGTAGAGGCTTTCGCAGTGGCTGAAATCGACATCGCCGACCGCGCTGGCGACTTCGCCGATCTCAGCAATCGCCTGCAGACAGGACCGGTACGCCAGCAGCGCTGTGGCTTGGTCATAGCGCTTGGCGAGATCGATCGCATGGGTATAGATCTCGCACTGCAGCAGAGCGGTGCTGGCCGAGGTGCTGCCCCAGGCGACATCGCGTTGATCTACCACGACGACGTCGTGACCGTGGCTGGCCAGTTCATCCGCGATCAGAGCACCGGTGATGCCCGCGCCGACTACGATCACATCGCAGCGGAGGTCTGCGTCCAGCTTCGGAAACGCATACATCAGGCCATTCTTGACCGCCCAGTAGGGGTAGCCGCTTTTCAGATCCAAGGCGATTCCTCGGCAAGGTCTGCAGAACTCCATCCGGAAGTTCTGCAGATGTTGTGACTCCGACCCAGGGCCGGAGTCACTCACGCCGGGCCAATCGTCTATGCGTTTGATCCGCGGGCGCGCCATCCGTGGCGTGCTGGTAACTCCGATGAGCCCCGACTTTTTCGCAGGATTCATCGTTCGCATGTCGCGACACGCGGTATCAGCGCGTGGTCACGGCATTCGCGCTTGCTCAGCGGTAAACGTTCTGGCCCTGACTCGACCTCCACTCGCTCTCGAAGTACTCGGCGTCGCTGGCATTGCGGGGCTTGACGGCCATCAGAATGCCACCCCGATCAATCCCTTCCTGATAGAGCTTCACCCGCTCGGCGGGGATGTTCCAGCCGACCAGGGCGCCAACCAGGCCACCGGTCACGCCACCGGCGCCCGCACCGGCCAGGGCCGCTGCGATCGGACCGGCAATCACCAGGCCCAGGCCCGGGATCACCAGCGAAGTACCGACCGCTGCCACCGCTGCGACGATCGCGCCAACCGTGCCGCCAATGGCGCTGCCTACGCCTGCACCCTCAGCGGCCTTGGTGCCAAGGTCCGTATCGACATTGTCGGTGTCGGCGAAGTGCGCCTTGCGGGTCTGGTCCGACATCACCAGATTGATGTCACCCTTTTCATAGCCGCGGCTGGTGATCGAGCTGTAGGCTCGTTCGGCCGAGGAGCGATCCGGAAACAGGCCGGTGACCATATTCGGATGCGTGGCGTTGGCATCGCGATCCTGCACTGTGCCGGTAGCTGACTGATTGACGGAATGCGCTGTATTCAAGGTGTTCTCCAGATGGCTTGCCCCAGCAGACTGCGAGGGCACAAGGCGGTTGCCTGTTGCTGCAGCCTGCGGGAGCGAGGCTGTCAGGTCAGTGCGTTGCAACGCTTAGCGCCAAGCCAAGTGATAACGCAGCATGATGGTGCAGACACTTGATCGTGCGGGGGTGGGCGCACACGTGCGTGTCCGTTCCCGGGCGCGCAGCGGATGTATGCGGGTCGGGTCTGGAACAGCGGGCGTGGCACAGGCGCTGTCGGTGTTCGCGCCAGCAGCAGCGCCCCCGTTCCTTCGCGCGTGGCTCACGGTTCAGCTTTCGCCGCTCTGCCGCCGAAGGGCCGCCGCCCTGACTCTGGCCTCGCGTCGGCGATGCGGCCAGCGCGCCGTTTATGTTCGATCTGGGATGGATTTCGAGCACCGCCGGACCGTGCAGGCGAGTGCGCGTGCGCCAGCCTCAGATCGACGTACGCCATCCATATGGATGGTGCTAGGATGGCGCACAGCGTTAAATCGAGAAATCCAATGCCTGACATCCGAGCGCGACCCCTCGCCGAGAGCGAGAAAATGACGATCAATCTCGGCGTTGTTGACTTGGGCCAGATCGACCTGATGGTGCAGGAGGGCTTCTACTCCAACCGCACCGACTTCATCCGCACTGCCATTCGCAATCAGCTGACCGTCCATGCCGAGGTGCTGCGGCAGACAGTGGCCCGCCGCACCTTGGTGCTAGGGTTGCAGGACTACTCGCGGCACGACCTCGAAGCAGCCCGCGATGCGGGCCAGCGACTGCGCATCCACGCTCTTGGGCTGGTCCGGATCGCTGCCGATGTGTCGCCGGAACTCGCCAGCGCGACGATTGAATCGATCGTGGTGCTCGGGGTCTTGCAGGCCAGCGCGCCGGTCAAGGCCGCGCTGGCCGGCCGTATCCAGTAATCAGGACTCAATAATGAAAGCCATGAACGACACCATGCAGCAGGCGATGCGCCTGATGCGAAGCGGCGATTTGCGCGCCGCAACCCGCACGCTTCAGCACGGACTCGCCGCCAACATCGCCGCCGACGAAGATGCGCGCTCGTCGCGCGTTGCTGCGAGCAAACCCGCTGCATCAGTGGCTGCCGACTGCATCGACGGCGAGTTTCGCGTGGTCGATCTCGAAACGCCCAAATCCGGGCGGCGGCATGCGCGCAGCGACGCGGTCGACACTCCCTTCCGAAGCGAGCACTTTGCCTGCAGCGCCGGCGCTCTGGACTACAAGCTTTACGTTCCCGCGGGCTTGGAGGGCAAACGCGCACCCTTGCTTCTGATGCTGCATGGCTGCACCCAGTCGCCGGACGATTTCGCGATCGGTACGCGGATGAACCTGCTGGCCCGCGAGCACGGCTATGTCGTTGCCTACCCGCAGCAAACCAGCAAGCGCAATCAGAACCGCTGCTGGAACTGGTTCCGCGGCAGCGATCAGCAGCGTGGGCACGGCGAGCCCGCCATGCTCGCCGCACTGACCCGTCATCTTGTTGCCCAGCATCAGCTCGACGAGCGTCGGGTCTACGTCGCTGGACTGTCGGCCGGCGGCGCGATGGCGGCTGTACTCGCCAGCACCCATCCCGATATCTATGCCGCGATCGGTGTGCACTCGGGTCTGCCGATTGGTCTGGCCAGTGACGTTCCATCTGCGTTCGCGGCGATGCGAACCGGCAAATCCAGCGGGCGTCGCCGTGCGAGCGAACCCAACGAAAAGCCCGTACCCGCGATCGTCTTCCACGGCGATGGCGACATCACGGTGCATCCACGCAATGGCGTGGGCGTGATCGCGCAAAGCCTCGGCCCGGTCGACGCGGACGCTACGGCAACCGCAACGGCAGCGACGGTCGAACATGGCGTGTCCGCCGGCGGACGCCGCTACACGCGCACCCTGCATGTGCAGGGTGGCCGGGTCAGCGCCGAGCACTGGCTGACCCACGGTGCCGCGCACGCCTGGTCCGGCGGCGATCCGGCGGGCAGCTACACCGACCCGACCGGCCCAGACGCTTCGGCACAGATGCTGCGGTTTTTCAGCGAGCGCGCGCGTCCCAGCCGCGGCTAGCAGCCTGTCGGGCTTTGGGGGTCGAGGCGATAGTCGACTGCGAGAGGACAGTTTTCGACGATTTGCAGGCCGAGTGGGCTCTCGGCCAAGAATCGGCGGATAGTGGATCGCGCAGGCGGATTTGCAGCCCGGCCAACCAAAGCCCGACAGGCTGCTAGGGCTCAGGCGCTCCGCGCCGTAGCGCCTCGCACTGGTGACTTTGCCGCCATGGTTTGCAGGCCCTGCGGGGCGCGTGTTCCTGGCAGGTGCCCTGCGGCGGCCGGCGCCTGCAGCTGCTGGCAGGCGAAGACCGCACTGGATTGCCCGCGACCGGCTCGCCACTATGCTGGGCGTCGCAATTCCACCGCGCCCACCGGCGCCACGACCGGAGCGCAGACATGATTGAGTGGTACTACCACGCCCCCGGTGCCGGGCGCTCCGGCCCCTTCAGCGCCGACGCGATGCGTGAGCACTTCCGCCAGCGGCGGATCGTTCTCGACACCCTGGTCTGGCACGCCGGCCTCCGCGAATGGCAGCCGCTGGAGCGTCAGCTCGAAGCGCTGCAGCTGATCGGCGTGGTGCCGGACAAAACCCTGCCGCCGCCCTTGCCGCCGCGGCCGCAGGTCACAGTCGCCAACACAGCGGGTGCTGCGCCTGCGGCCTACCGCGCATCGCGCCCGGCAGCGCCTTCAGGCTCGCGCCGTACCGGCTGCCTGATCGTCGTAGCGATCGCAGTGGCCGGTCTGGTGCTGATCGCCATCCTTGCCGCGATCGCCTTGCCCAGCTACCGCGACTACGTCGAACGCGCACGTCAGTCGCAGCCGGCAGCGTCAGGGTCGGAACAATCCATGGCCACGCCGGACGCGCCCGCGCGCGAGTTCGATGCCGACCACATGGCCAGCGCCGACGCCCTCACCCGCGAGCTGGTGGAAACCGCGATGCGCGAGTTCTACCGCGCCAACGGCGACACCTGCCCGGACACCTGGGAGTTCGAACGCATCCAGGTCCGCGACCCGCGCCTGCAGGGCAATCAGGATGGCTGGAGCGGCATTACCCCGGCCCACCCGGACAGCGGCCAGTGCGCCTACGACATCCAGTTCTACGGCTTCGGCCCGGCGCTGGACCAGCGGACGCTGCGCTACGAGGTACGCATTGAGGGCGAGACCGTCAGCATTGTCTGCCGCAACAGGGACCTGCGTCCGGAACATCTGCCGCCGGGGTGCGAGGGTTAGTCGCGGCGCAGATTCGATCCTCTGGCGCGGCGACGATCGGGTAGGTTGAGCGGAGCGCAGCGATGCCCGACATCGCTGACTGCGTATTCGCCATGGCGCCACTGGTGTGGCGTCGGGCTGCGACAGGCTGCTAGCCCGAGATTCCGCGGGGCACTTGCGTACGAAGCTCGATCCGGCCTCTGCGTGTCTCGCAGATCTGAGCTCGGTACTCCGCGCTCCGTCGCTCACCCTCGGAACTTCGAGCCTTGCTGCGCCGCGAAGGCATCTACCACTTGCAGCTTCAGGCCTGCGGTGAACAGCTCGCAGTATCCGATTCCAGCGGCCGGCGCGCGCAGCGCTCAGGGCCTGCGCCCAAGCACGACACCAAGGAACCTGAGCTTCAGACCCTGAACAAAAAGGTCATGAGGCCTGAGTGCGAGCTGTTGAACATGAATGGCTTGGTCGAGCTCGAGGGAGTGCAGGCGATATGCAGCGTGGGCAGCTGCGCGGCCGTACACCCGAGAACCTTCAGCAGCTTGACGGTGCACCAGGACCGCGGCGCGCCGATGACCCCGCACAACTTCATCGATCTGCTGGCCGAAAGCAAAACTGACGCTAGCCAGTCGCGGCCGCGTTTTGGCAACGATATCGCCCTTTCGGAGGCGCACTGCAAGACGCTGCAAGACGCAGGCGGACTATCCAGCGCACTTTGCCGATTCGCACCAGGGCCGCTGGTGCGCCGACTGCTTCCACTTGTACAGGTCTGAACATCAGCATCGCGCCCTTAAAGCACACAAGCCGGCGGAAAGAGTCAGCTGAGTCGTCAGCTTGTCAAGCTGTCGTTCGAGCTCGGCAGTCCGCCGATCCTTGACGTCGCGCATCGGCTCGCGACCGGCGGGCTGCCCGGCCAGGGAGGCAGTTCCGCCCTTGGTGAATCGCGCACGCCGCTGGGCGATGCGGGAGCTGTACAAGCCATGGATCCCGGGCAACGCGGCGACTTCTCCGTGGTTCTCGCAAGGGGTGGTTTGCTGCGGCAACCAGAGCATGAATTGGATAACGAATGATCGACGCTGGCGGCGATGCAGGACCCTTTCGGTGACACTTCGGGTTCCTCGGACTTCCCAGCTGATGGCTTGGAGCTCCCACGTTTCCTGCCTCAGCGTGAATTGGAATGCTGCAGATCATTCAAGGCAAGGTCGGTCTGAAAAGGATCCTCGCACAGAGTGCACCTGTAAGATCTGCCAGTTTACTTTTGCAGCGGAACAACTAAAGCTAGAAGAACGTACAGACGTAACAACCTGCACAAGAAGGCTCTTCGGCTTCCCAGCTGTCCTATACGTTGCGCATCGGCTGAGGGCTCGGCGCCAGCGACAATTTGCATGCCCACGGTATGTGACCGCGGAATCTCGTCGGGCGCATCCATAAATACACAAGGTGTCACACGTGAGCTCTAACGTGCGGGGCTCGATGAATGCGGTCGAGTTCAAGTGGGTGGAAGAGATGGATGCTGCGCCTTGGCTGGTGTTGCGGACCAGAAGCCGTCACGAAAGCGTGGTGGAATCTGTACTGGAGCAGCGTGGCGTGAGCGCCTACCTGCCTAGGCAAACCCTGACACGGCGTTCGAAGCAGAAACGCGGGCAAACGAGTCTTCCGCTCTTCTCTGGTTACATTTTTGTGCGTCCAAGGGTCGATCAGTACGAAGGAATGCGCTACATCCGCGGCTCATGCGGCTTTGTGCTTGCGGCAGGGAGGCCGGCGAGCCTGCCGGAAGAGGAAGTAATGGCTGTTAAGAAGCTGGTTGATAGCGGTCTGGACCTGACGATAGAGCCCAACCTGGTACCGGGTCGGCGGGTCAACATCGTCTCCGGGCCGTTTGCTGGGGTCCAAGGCGAACTGATTCACTTGAAGAATCAAGCATCTCTGGTAGTGAATGTACAGCTCGTCGGCAGCAGCGTGCGCGTGGAAGTGGATCGGGAAGCCATCGAGCTTCTGTAGTCGCCGCACACGCGGAGGCGCATTGGCAATTCGAACTGAAGCATGGCGCACTACGGTGTCGCCAAGGGGCGGAGCCTTGCCCATTCTTTGAGAATGATGTTTCGGCATGGCGCGACTTCACAGGGTTCAGGGCCAATGCTTTGCAAATGCCAAGTCGAGCTGTCTGCCTGACCATTCATCTCTTCGGCGCGGCAACAGCGCTCCCGGGCCGTTCGGCAGAGTCGACGTCGAAGGCGATCACCTTTGGAACCACGATTCATTCGGCGTAACCACGCGGCTCGACAGCAACTGTCTGCGAGTCAATGTGGATTGGCAGGCCATCGGGCTTCTGTAGGCGCCGCTCACGCGGAGGCACACAGGCAATTCAAACGAAAACGTGGCGCACTACGGTGACGCCAAAGGGCGGAGCCTTGCCCACGTCCGAGTAGCGGCCAGCTGCGGCCCCCGGCTACCGAGTGCTTATGCCGCAACTGCGAGTGGGCAGGGTCCATCCGCCTGACGAAGCAGCTTTTCCGCACCAGCAGCCATGGGCGTTCCGGTCCCTCAGCGTTTCCCGCGCGCAGGGAGATGGTGAGCCCACAGACATTTTATGAAGAGTAATCGGCACGCCCCTCGGGAGCTCGGATCCATCGGAGCTCCCGCGCCAGGGATGACGCGCTTACCTCTTGACGCTTGTGCTTCGGCTATCGAGCAGCGCCACGGGCAAGCCTGTAGGCGGAGACGAGGCCTCATCCAACCGACATCGCTGTGCGATACGGCCCACCTGGGCGCAAAGCACATCGGGGACAGCATGCAAAATCGTGATCAATTGCTGGCACGCACTGAGGCATATCTCAAGGGCCTGTTCGCTGAGGCGTCGGGCTTGCCCGCGGCCGAGTTTGATGCTGCCACGCCCTTTGGTGAGCTTGGCGTCGACTCGTTCCGGGTGCTGAAGATTCTGAAAGCGCTGGAAGCAGACTTTGGCAGCCTGCCCAAGACCCTGCTGTTCGAGAACTTCAATCTGGAGTCCTTGACCAGCTATTTCGTGGATCGACACGCGGAAGCCCTGCAGACGCGCCTCTCAAGCGGCTCGGCGGCCACACCGACTGTTGGCCGAGTGGCTGTACCTGCGAAGACCGTGGCGCCGATCGCGACGCCGCCGGGCCCACGACCACCGGCGCCTTCGCCTGCCGCATCGTTGGTAGCGCAGATCGAGCCGCTCCTGCTGCTGGAAGCCGACCTGCCCGCGCATCCGCAGTTACAGGCTCACATCGAGGGTCTGTACGCGCGCCACAAGAACGAAGGCTGCGTGTCTCGTGGCACCCGCGACATCGCGCCCAATCTGTTTATCGGCTCGCGCCGGCGTGGCTACTTCAACTACGCGCGCAGCCGCACGCTGATTCTTGTGTATGCCTTTACCGGCCCACGCGACTACTTCGCCGAGCTGGCGGCCGAGCTGCAGACACACTGCCAGCGCCACGGCTTGCTGCTCAATGTGTTCGCCGATGAAACGATTGAGGCCATCGGGGAAACAGCGTTTTCCTCAACTCCGTTTGGAGCGCTTCAGCGCGTCTGCGAGATTCGCGACTTCTCCCTGCAGGGCAGCGCCATGCGTCGTCTGCGCTACCTGCTGGCGAAGTTCGAGAAGGCCGGCCCCTGCCGCACTGTCGAGTACTTATGCGGTAGCCAGCCCCAGGTCGACCAGGAAATCGCTGCCGTCATCGACGCCTGGTGTGCCAGCAAGCCGATGGTCAACCCGCTGATCGCCCGCGTGCGTGAGGAGATCCTGCAAGGCAGACTGCACCCGCAGCATCGCCTTTTTATCACCTATCAGAACGATCGCCTGCAGAACGTCATTCTGATTTCTCGCCTTTGCGATGAGTTGAATGGCTATCTGATGGACCTGGAGTTCTACGGCCAGGACATGCCCCTGGGTGGGCTGGACTACGCCATCGTGCGGATCATCGAGGCGCTGGCTGCCGAAGGCTGTGACCTGCTCAGCCTGGGCGGCACCTATGGCTGCCGCCTGGAGCGCTCGCCGCTGGCCGATCCTGCGGTTGACCGCGTGCTCGACGACCTGCACCGCCAGGGCATCTTCAACGATGCCGGCAACTTGCAGTTCAAGAACAAATTCCGCCCACAGAACCGCAGCATCTACCTGTGCCGTCCGCGCGAGGCGGGCTCCGCCGACAGCGTGCTCGATCTGATCATGATGATCGCTGACCCCGAACGCACCCAGACCAACGACGCCGAGCATCACAATCCTGCACGCACTGCAGCGACATCGACGGCCCTCCCGCTAGCCCAGGCTGCACCGAGCCAGCCCGCACGCGCAACGGCCAACGCCTCGAAGAGCAGCGCAGCGTTGGACAGTGAGGCACAGTCCCGCCTGGCTGCACTGGCGGGCGCCGGTTTCAATCCTCTGCATCTCGCGGACGCTGCGGTCGAGTTCGAGCACAAGACCGACTCCTGGGCCCAGCTCAGGCACCGTCCGGAAGTTGCACAAAGCATGCTGGCCTTGCGCTCCGATCTGCAGACGCCGATCGATCTTCAGGCCGCATTGCGCGAGCTGATCCCGTTTCGCCACATCGCTCTGACAGAGTCAGGTCGCAGCGCGGACGAGTTGTTCTGCAAAGCCTGGGCGCGGCCCGGCCTGGTTCCGCAGAACCTGCTGTTTCCGACCTGCTTGTTCCACCAGATCGACAAGGGCTTCAGTCCACAGGAACTGCCGCATCCGTCCCTGTTCGCGGTGGACACCCCGTCAGCGCAGAAGGCCGAGCTGGATCTCGATGCGCTCAAGGCACTGTTGGCAACGCGTGCGGCCGAGGTGGCCTACGTCTGCGTGGAGCTCAGCGACAACGCCTCGGGCGGCCAGGCGGTTTCTCTGCGCCATTTGCGCGAACTGCGCGCACTGCTGGACAGCCACGGCCTGAGCCTGGTGATCGATGCGACGCGTGTGCTGGAAAACGCGCACCTGCTGGTGCAGCACGATTCCGAGCATGTGAATGACCGGCCCTGGGCTCTGGCACATGAGCTGCTCGCTCAGGCGCATGTGTTGATCGGCAGCCTGGCCAAGGATTTCGGCCTTGACCGCGGTGGCCTGATCGCCAGCGACGACGAGGCGCTGCTCGGCCGCGTGCATGCGCTGATGAGCCAGGAGGGCGGCGGGCTGACGGTGCTCGACAAGAAGCTGGTCGGCCTGGCCTTTAGCCGCCGCAGCCTGATCGAACAACGAGTGAGCCGCCGCCTGCGTCAGGTCGAGCAGGTCTGGCACTGCCTGGACTCGCTGGGTCTCCCTCTGTTGCAGCCGGCCGGCGCCCATTGCGTGCTGATCGACGTCAAGCGTCTGCCCGACTTCAACGCGCTGGAGCATCCGGTGGCGGCCTTCCTGGCCTGGCTGTACCTGCACACCGGCATCCGCGCCGGCGCTCACAGCGTAGGCATGCAAAAGAACGGTCCGATCAATGATCTGGTCCGGCTGGCGATCCCACAGGGGCTCGACGATGCCCACGTGCAGATCCTGTGTGAGCGCCTGCGCGCAGCCTTCGCCCCGACCGCCTACATTCCCGAACTGAGCCAGACGGGGGAGAGCGCGGCAGGCATGGGTGAACTCGCCGCTCGCTACGCACTGTTGGGCTTTAGCAATGCCCCGGCAGCGTCGAGCGAGACCCCCATCAGCGGCGAGCTTGAGATGTCCGGCAATGACCAGACGAAGCCGTCGGCGTCGGCTGCAGCCGCTCTCCGCCCCGCTGAGAGAGCCAAGCCCGGCGTCGGCGCGAAGGTGACGACCCAGTCGCTCCGCGATGACCAGGGCCTGGACATTGCCGTCATCGGCATGGCCGGCCGCTATCCGCAAGCCGACGATCTGCATGCCTTCTGGCAGAACTTGCGCGCCGGCCGCGACTGCATCAGCGAGTTGCCTGCGCAGCGGCGTGCACAGCGGGCGGGCGGTGCCTGCAACCGCGACTACCGGGGCGGCTTTCTCGACGCCATTGACCGCTTCGATTCGATGTTCTTCAACATCTCGCCTCGTGAGGCCGAGATGCTCGACCCGCAGGAACGGATTTTTCTGGAAGTCGCCTGGGAAACCCTGGAGGACTCCGGCTACTACCCCGAACTGCTGGCCCAGGAAGGCCGTCGCGATGTCGGCGTGTTTGTCGGTGCGGTCTGGGCTCTGTACCAGATCCTCGGCGTCGAAGCGAAGCTGGCGGGCGGCGAGCAGCACCCGAATTCGTTTCTCTGGAGCATCGCCAACCGCGTCTCCTACTGGATGAACTTCACCGGCCCCAGCCTCACGGTCGACACCGCCTGTTCGTCCAGCCTGACCGCGATCTACCTGGCCTGCGAGGCGATCCGCCGAGGCGATTGCTCCAGCGCCCTGGTCGGCGGTGTCAACCTTGATCTGCACCAGCACAAGTTCGATATAAACCATGCCGGCGGCGCCTTGTCGGCTGACGGCGTCTGCCGCAGCTTCGGCGAGGGAGCAAACGGCTACGTGGCGGGTGAGGGCGTCGGCGCCATCCTGCTCAAGCCCTTGGCGCAGGCCCTGGCGGATCACGACCAGATCTATGGCGTGATCCGCGGCGCCGCGTCCAATCACGGCGGACGCACCAGCGGCTACACCGTCCCCAACCCCAAGGCCCAGGCCGAGCTGATCGGCATTGCCCTGCGGCGTGCAGGCGTGGACGCGCGCAGCATCGGCTACATCGAGGCGCATGGCACCGGCACCGAACTGGGCGATCCGATCGAGATCGCCGGGCTCAGCCAAGCCTTTGCCCGTGACGGCGTGGCTGCGGGCCAGTGTCCCATCGGCTCGGTCAAGACCAATATCGGCCACCTCGAAGCCGGTGCCGGCCTGGTCGGCCTGAGCAAGGTGCTGCTGCAGATGCGCGAGCGCGAACTGGTGCCATCCCTGCACGCAGAACGGTTGAACCCGCATATCGAGTTTGAACACTCACCCTTCCATGTTCAGCGCCAGCTGCAGCCCTGGCGGCCGCAGGTACTGGATGGCGTGGAGCAGCCGCTGCGCGCCGGAGTCAGCTCTTTCGGAGCCGGTGGCGCCAATGCGCATGTCGTCGTAGAAGAATGCCGCGTAAAGCTGAGCAACGAGACCGTACCGGACGAGGGCTATCTGTTCCCGCTGTCGGCGCGCAACGAAGAACAGTTGAAGCAAATGGCCCAGCGCCTTCTTCAGCGGCTGGGCGAGCGTACCCACCGCCCGCGACTCTGCGATCTCGCCTACACCCTGCAGAACGGCCGCAAGTCGTTTGAGCACCGCGCTGCGATCATCGCTGCCGACTACCCGGCATTGCTGGCCGGGCTGGAGGCGCTTGCCAGCGGACGTAGCGTTCCTGACCTGCACTGCGGCCACGCCCGAGCCGCTGATGGCCTGACCCGATTGCTCGATCGCGAGGAGCGTGAGCGTTTCATCGAACTGCTGATGCAGGGCCGCGACCCCCACAAACTGGCTCGACTGTGGATCGACGGCCTGCTCTCGGATTGCCGCGGCCTGGTACAGGGCGATGCACGTCGTGTGTCCCTGCCCACCTATCCCTTCGCCGACAAGCGGCACTGGATCGCCACGGCGGCGGCAACGGCGCCGCGCATGCACTCGATCGCAGCCGGCCCAGCCCTGCACCCGCTGATCGACACCAATGAGTCGACCTTCAGCCGTCAGCTGTTCCGCAAGCGCTTCCATGCCAATGAGTTCTTCCTGCGAGAGCACGTGGTGTCGGGCCTGCCGACCCTGCCGGGAACCGCTTACCTCGATCTCGCCCGCCGTGCCGGCGAGCTGGCCACCGGGCTGCCGGTTCGGCGCATCCGCAACATCACCTGGGTCAGCCCACTGAGTGCGGTCGAGGGGGGCGTCGTGGACGTCCTGACCGAGCTGAAGCCCGCCGCTGAGGCCGTGCAGTTCGAGGTTTTCAGTGAGCGCGCCGACGGTAGTCGGCAGTTGTATGCCCAGGGCAAGCTGGAGTTCGCGGTGGAGCCGGCGGCGGCCGAGTTCATCGATCTCGCTGCTATCCAGTCGCGCTGCACACGTCTGCTGGGGGGCGATGAGGCCTACCCGCTGTTCGCCCAGTTCGGTCTGGACTACGGCCCCAGCTTCCGCCTGCTGCGCGAAGTTCATCGCACGGCCGACGAAGTGCTTGGCCTGTTGCAGCTGCCAGTGGTACGCGAGGCCGACTTCGACGCCTTCGTCCTGCACCCCTGCGTGATCGACGCCGCCATGCAGGCCGGCGTGGTCGGCCAACTCGGCCAGTCCGAGGGGCAGATGAAGGTGCCGTACTCGATCACTGAGGTCGAGCTGCTGCATCCCTTGAGCCGCACCTGCTACAGCCATGTGACGCGCACACCCGGCACGCGCGAATCCAGCAGTGGCGTCAGCCGTGAGAACGTCTGCATCGTCGACGAGAACGGTCGCGTGCTGGTACGTCTGCGCGAGTCCATCGGCGTGCCGCTCACGAGCGTGCACGAGAAGCCTGCCCCCCGCGCCCTTGGCGACAAGGGCAGCGACAAGGAGGGCTTGGACGAGCGCGGTTTCGACGAGTTGTACTACCGCCCGCAGTGGCTGGCGCGCGCGCTGCCGGAGTTTCCCAGCGAGCGCGGCGATGTGCTGCTGTTCGATCGCGATCCTCGACGCGCCGAGGCGCTGCGGGCGCTCGGCCTGCGGGTGCATTGCGTGCTGCCTGGCGATGCCTTCGAAGATCTGGGCGATGACAACTTCCGCGTGCAGCCGCGGCACAAGCAGGACTACGCGCTCTTGTTGGCCGAACTGCGCAGTCGTGCCGCCCTGCCCACCCGAATCTGCATCGGCTGGGGCAGTACAGAATCCGCAGCTGACGCCGAAGCCCTGCAAGCAGCCTTGGACGGTGGCGTCTATGCCCTGCTGAGCCTCAGCCAGGCCCTGATCGAGTGCAAGCTCGAGGGTCGATTGCAGTTGGTCTACCTGCATTCGCGCTCGCCCGGCGAAGTCGAGTTGCCGGAGCATGCCGGACTCGACGGCTTCCTGCGTAGCCTGCGCCTGGAAAACCCGCGGATCGATGCCAAGCGACTGCAGCTGGACAGCGACGACGTCACGCTCGCAGCACGAATCCTGCTGCACGAACTGCATTCCGCAGCCCAGCTCGACCTCAGCGTGCGTTATCGCGCTGGACTGCGCGAGGTGCGCAGCCTGGTCCGCCTCTCCGATGCCGAACTGCCTGCCGCGGAAGCCTCAGCCCTGCCACTCCGGCAGGGAGGCGTCTACCTGATCACGGGTGGTGCCGGTGGTCTAGGCCTCATCTTCGCTGAGTTTCTGGCACGCCAGTGCCAGGCGAAGCTGGTGCTCAGCGGCCGCTCGCCGCTGTCGAGCGAGCGCAGCGATGACCTGCAACGTCTGCGCGATCTCGGCGCCGAGGTCGAGTACCTGCAGGCCGACGTGTCGGAACCGAGCGCCGCGCGAGCCTTGATTGACCACTGCCAGCAGGCTCACGGTGGCCTGCACGGCATCCTGCACAGCGCCGGCGTGCTGCGCGATTCGTTCCTGCGCAACAAGACTCAGGAAGACATGGCGGCCGTACTCGCGCCCAAGGTGTTCGGCGGCTTCCATCTGGACCGCTGCAGCGCCGACCTGGCGCTGGACTTCTTCGTCTGCTTCTCCTCACTGGCCGCGATCGGCGGCAACGCCGGCCAGTGCGACTACGCCTACGCCAACTGCTACATGGATGCGCTGATGGCGCAGCGCGAGCAGCTCAGCGCCAGCGGTCAGCGCAGTGGGCGCTCGCTCAGCCTCAACTGGTCCCTGTGGGCCGACGGCGGAATGCGTCTGGACGAGCAGACCGAGATGTTCTTCCGCAAAACATTGGGCATCCGTCCTCTGCGGCGCGAGATCGGTCAGCAGGCGCTGCTGCGTGCTCTGCGAGCCGAGCCAAGTCAGATCGCGGTGCTTGAAGCAGTACGGGAAAAAATCGAGCTGGCGTGGGGGCTCGCTGCTCCCGTAGCCCAGCCCGTGCAGCAGGCCAGTGCGCCGGCTGCGGTCGTCGACAAGGCTGCGGCGAGCTCCGCGGGCTTGCATGACGCGGTCATCGCCGAGCTGTCCGGACTGGTCATGGAGATGCTGAAGCTCGGCGCCGATGAGTTGTCGCTGGACAACATCCTGCTGGATCTGGGCTTCGACTCGATCGGCCTCACCAGCTTCGCCAATGCGATCAACCAACGCTACCTGCTCGACATCAACCCGGTGCTGTTCTTCGAGTATCCGAGCCTGCGGGCGATCACTGACCACCTGCTTGAGGAGCACGCGGCCGCCATGGCCGCGGCGCATGTCGGCTCTGCCGGTACCGGCGTCGACCTAGCGACGACCGCCTCGGACCTGACCACAGCTGCCCCGACCACGCCAGTCACCGTCAGCGCGGTGGCCAGCACAGTCAGCCCCACATTTGGTCGCAAGCAGTGGCAGGCGCCCAGCCACGCATCCAACTCGGGCCCTGCTGGAACGGCGGCGTCGCCGACCAATCGCTTCCGCGACATGCCGATCGCCATCGTCGGCATGGCCGGCGTGATGCCGCAATCCGACACGCTGGAGGAGTTCTGGGACCACCTGGCAAACGCCCGCAACCTGGTCACCGAGATCCCGCGTGATCGCTGGATCTGGGAGCAGTACGACGGCAACCCGGTGAAGGAGGTCAACAAGTCCAACTCGCGCTGGGGCGGTTTCATGCGCGAGGTCGATAAATTTGATCCGCTGTTCTTCGGAATCACCCCGCGCGAGGCGGAAATGATGGATCCGCAGCAGCGGATCTTCATCGAAACCGTGTGGGCGGCGATCGAAGACTCCGGCCAGAAGGTCTCAGATCTGTCAGGTACCCGTACGGGCCTGTTCGTAGGCACCTCGGCCAAGGACTACATCGACGTACTCGCCACGCACCAGTCCTCACTGGATGGCTTCTCAGCCTCAGGCAACTCGCATTCGATCCTCGCCAACCGGGTGTCCTTCCTGCTCAATCTGCGCGGCCCCAGTGCGCCCCTGGACACCGCCTGCTCGAGCTCCCTGGTCGCCCTGCATCGAGCCATCGAATCGATCCACACCGGTAGTAGCGACATGGCCATCGTCGGTGGCGTGCAGGTGATGCTGACGCCGATCGCCCACATCTCGCTGAGTTCGGCAGGCATGCTCAGCATCGACGGCAAGTGCAAGACCTTCGACAAGGACGCCAACGGCTACGTGCGCGGCGAGGGTGTCGGCGCGATCTTCATCAAGCCCCTGCAGCAGGCCGAGGCGGACGGCAATCCCATTCATGCGGTGATCCGCGCCACCGCCGAGAATCATGGGGGTCGCGTGACCATGCTCACAGCGCCCAATCCCAAGGCACAGGCCGAACTGCTGTTCGAGGCCTACGACAAGGCCGGTATCGACCCCAGCACGGTCGGCTATATCGAATGCCACGGTACCGGCACCAGCCTGGGTGACCCGATCGAGATCCAGGCGCTGAAGAAGTCGTTTGGCGACCTGTATCGCGCCTACGGCTGTAGCGCACCGACCCAGGCGCACTGCGGTCTGAGCTCGGTCAAGACCAATATCGGCCATCTGGAGCCTGCCGCTGGTATCGCCAGCCTGCTCAAGGTGCTGCTGGCCATCCGTTACCAGCAGATCCCGGCCCTGCTGCACTTCCAGACCCTGAATCCCTACATCGATCTAGAAGGCAGCCCCTTCTACATAGCCGACAAGACCGTGCCCTGGGCCGCTCCGCGTGCGTCAACCGGCGAAGAACTGCCGCGCTGCGCCGGCGTCAGCTCCTTCGGCTGGGGCGGCGCCAACGCGCATGTGGTTCTGGAACAGTACAGACCACTTGCGCCGGCAACGCCGCTAAGCGCGGGCCCTTGTCTGGTGCCACTGTCGGCACGCAGCAGCGAGCGCTTGCGCGCCTACACACAGCGACTGGCCGATTTCCTGCAGGCAAAGCCCGACACCGACCTGCATGCCCTGGCCTACACCCTGCAAGTGGGCCGCGACCCGATGGACGAGCGCCTGGCCCTGGTGGCGCACTCCCATGCCGAGCTGCTGCAACGTCTTCAGGCTTTTGCCGTCGGCGAGGAGCAGATCGAAGGCCTGCAACGAGGGCGCGTACAGCGCTTCCGCAAGAACGAGCAAGGCTTGAGCTCGCTGGAACAGACGCCCGCGCCGGCAGTCTCAGAGGCCGAGCTGAAGGCGCAGTTCGCCGCGGGCGACTTCAACCAGATCGCCCAACTGTGGGTGGCGGGTCACGAACTCGACTGGACCGCCCTGCGCGCGGACAAGCCTCCGAAGCGACTCAGCCTGCCCGGCTATCCGTTCGCACGCGAGCGCCATTGGATCGACACCTCCGGGCGGCGCGGTTCGACCGCCACCCTCGAGCGCCTGCATCCCTTGGTGCACCGGAACTCCTCGCAGCTCGGCCTGTTGCGCTTCAGCTCCGAGTTCAAATCCAGCGACCTGCTGGTGGCCGAGCATCAACAGCGTTTGCCCGCCTTCGCCTATCTGGAAATGGTGCGTGCAGCGGTGATGCAGGCGCTGCCACAGGCAAGTCTATCGAACCGCCAATTGCGCTTGCGCGCAGAGTGGCCCGCAGCCGCCGGAGCATTGGGCGTGCGTCTGGATCTCAGCCTGCGTGGCACTCCCGCACAGGGCCTCGAGTTCGTCATCGACAGCGTGGATCTCGACGCCGGCCAACCGGGCAAGCGTATTGAACACTGCAGAGGTCGCGCCGAACTAGAGCCCGTGCAGGTGGCTCCGCGCCTGGACCTGGCGCAGCTAAGCGCTCTGCTTGGTCAGGGTGAAGTTGGTGTCGCCACTCTCGACACCCTATTGAAGACGATCGGCCCCGTTCGCGGACAAGCGCTGCGCTCCATAAGCCGATTGCATAGTGATCCTCAACACGTCTTGGCCGAGTTGGTCTTGCCGGACTCGGCACGCGATCTGTCTGAAACCTCCGGGCTGCACCCAGCCCTGCTCGACGGCGTGCTGCAAGCCGGAGTGTTGCTAGCCACCGGCTTCGCCCCCGTGCCCGGACAGTCATCACTGCCGCTGCGGATCGAAAGTCTGCAGCAGCTCGCGCCGTGTCAGTCGCACATGTTCGCTTGGCTGCGGCGAGCCCGTAGCAATACACCCGACTCGGTCGATGTCTGGCTGGACGCGGATCTCATGGATAAGGAAGGTTTGGTCTGTGTGCGCATGCGAGGCCTGCATCTGCACAGCGACCGACCGCCCTACCAACCCCAGCCCGCCGATGGAGACTTCGCTCGTCTGCTGGACTCGCTCTACCACAAACACCCCATCGCCAGCGCAGCGCCCAAAGGGCTGGAGCGGGCGTTTGAGAAGCTTCTGGAACAAATTCTGTAAGGACGATTAACCATGGCTAGTTCCGTTGAAGACGTGCTCGACGAAATCCTGAACCGCCGGATTGCCAAACAGGACGCATTGGAAAGCTTCAAAGCGCTGCCGGAAGCGCAACGAGAACGCATGCTCGCCAGCTTGCGCGAGCGGCTGGAGAATTCCGAGCCGGATCAGAAACCGATGCAGGCCCAGGAACTGCGCTCGCTGCACGAAATGAATATTGGTGCCGAGCAGCTGTCCGCCATTGATGCCTGGACGAAGGAGTATGCGCTGCGTGTGCCGCGCTCCAAGGACAACGCGCAGCGACACCAGACCTACTTCGTCGATCAACGCAAAACCGCGGGCTTGAAGCGGCCGCTAAAGGCGCTGCAGTTCCAGCTGACCTACGAGCGCGCAGAAGGCGCCTACATTTACGACGTCGATGGCAATCGCTATGTCGACTTGACCGGCGACAACGGCGTCAACCTGTTTGGCCACCAACCGGAATTCATGAAGCAAGCGCTGATCGAACGCTTGCATCGCGGCTATCCCCTGGTGGCCTATAGCGAAGACCTGTTCGAGGCGGCGCGCCTGTTCTGTGAACTCACAGGCCACGAGCGCATGGTCTTCACCCAGTCCGGCACCGAGGCCGTGATGTGGGCAGTGCGGATTGCGCGCGCCGCCACTGGGCGCAAGAAGCTGGTGATTCTGGACGGTTCCTACCACGGCCTGTCAGACGCAGTGCTGGCCTTTCGCGATCGCAAGGGTGGAAGCATGAGCGCCGGCCTCGGCATGCTGCAGGAGTTTGCCGACCAGTTGATCATTCTTGACTACGGCAATGTCGATCAGTTGCAGCAGATTGAAGCCGCTGCAGACGACATCGCAGCGGTTCTGGTAGAGCCGATCCAATCGCGCTTCCCATCGAGACAGCCGCTCGAGTACCTGCGCAGTCTACGGACCCTGACCCTCGAGAAAGGCATTGTGTTGGTGTTCGACGAGATGGTTACCGGCTTCCGGGCAGGACCCCGCGGTGCCGAGGGCTTTTTCAAGGTCAAACCTGACCTCTCGACCTACGGCAAAGTCGCCGGAGGCGGGATGCCAACGGGCATCATCGCCGGACTTTCCAAGTACATGGACTATGTGGACGGCGGTACCTGGGGCTTCGACGATGCCAGCATGCCCAGTCTGCGTCGCACCATGATGGCCGGCACTCATACCCAGAACTCCCTGAAGATCTCAGCAACGCTCGCTGTCTGCCGCGAAATGCAGCGCATCTGCGGCCCTGGCCCCGCCTGTGACGGAGTGAGCTGCGAATGTTCACTCGGCAGGATCAGCAAACAGACTACGGCGCTGGCCAGCGAGGCAAATGCCTACTTTGCCGAAAAGCGCGTGCCATTGCTGACCGAACATTTCAGCTCACTGTTCAGATTCCAGGTGACCGACGATCCGTTTGGACTGACTCGTGAACTGTTCTTCTTCCTGCTGCGCCTGCAGGGCGTAGAGACGTCCACTTCGGGCAACTGCTTTCTGACCACAGCGCACACGGATGCCGATCTGCGCGAAGTCATGGATGCCGTAAAAAACAGCGTTGACAGAATGCTCGAACACGGCTTCTTTGCTGCTGCTGAACTGGCTGAGGTGCAAACGGTGGCGGCGCCCGCCGCAGCCCCCATCCAGACAGAGCCCGCACACCTTGTGCTTTCGTCCGCAACAGATCCAATGCAGGAACTCAAGCGGCTGATCCTTGCCGATCTTCAAGTCGCAGGCGCAGGAGTCCGCTGAGATGTCCAGCCAGACCCTGACCGACACCCTGGGCGACGTGCTGCGACTGATCGAGCTCACTCTAAAAGTGCCCGCCGATAAAGTGGACATCGACGCCAACTTTGAAACCTTCGGCATCAATTCACTGATTGTCATGGAGCTGATGGAGAATATTGAGCGCGAGCTTGATGTCACTCTGACCCCTGCACAGTTCTCCAATGTCGACAATGTGCGCGGTCTGGCGGAGCTGCTCGACCGACTGAAGCAGCCGCAGGCACCCGCACACACCGCTGCCGCCGCAGCGCAGCCCATACCTGTTCCGAAGGCGATCGGGCTCACACCCGCAAGTGCCCGCAACGAAGTTGACAGGCTATTGGAAGAGATCACCCAACAGTACGCCATCAGTTTGTACGGCCGTGGGTTGGATTCAGTCGACTCTATCGTAGATGTCCTGATCAACGAGCATTCCGACAGTTTGCTTTTGCACTACGGATTGGCCGCTGAAATCGACACCCCGCGCACGAACCGACCGGGGGCTCGGCCAGTTGCGGCTCCTGCGATTGCGATCGTCGGCATCAGCTGCCGTATGCCTGATGCCGAGGATCACCATCAGTTCTGGGACAACCTCATCTCTGGCCGAAACAGCATTCGTGAAATTCCTGCAAGCCGCTGGCGATGGCAGGATCACTACGCAGAGTCCGTGCAACCCGGTAAGACAATTTCAAAATGGGGCGCGTTGATCGAGGATGTCGATTGCTTCGACGCCGAGTTCTTCGGGATCACCGATAGCGACGCGGCCAGTACGGACCCCCAGTTGCGCCTGCTGCTGGAGGAAACCTATCGCGCGGTCGAAGACGCCGGCATTGATATGCGCAGCCTTGCGGGCTCCAGGACCGGCGTCTTCGTCGGCTACGAGTACTCCGAGTACGAACATCACCTGCGCCGCCTCAACAACCAGGATTTCACCCAAGGACCGCTGTTCAGCTCGTCCAGCCCGGCCTACTACCTGTCGAACCGGATTTCTTACGTGTTCGACCTGTGCGGTCCCAGCGAATCGATCAACGTCAATTGCGCATCTTCGGCAGTCGCTCTGAACCGTGCCTTCCAGTCACTGCAAAACGGCGAAAGCAACCTCGCCATCGCCGCGGCAGCGTCTTTGAATCTGTTTGCCGGCGACTACATCGCCTCGTCTCAGTACGGGGTGCTCTCACCGGATGGCAGCAGCGGCGTGTTCGACGACGAGGCCAATGGCTTTACCCGCGGAGAAGCAGTCGCCGGTGTGGTGCTGAAGCGGCTGGCCGACGCCGAACGCGATGGCGACCGCATCTACGCAGTCATCCGTTCCAGCCACCAGACCTACCGCGGCGCAGCCCGCAATATCTCTGAGGTCAAGCACGAGGCGATCTCGCGGGTTCTCAGCGAGTGCTACGCCAAGGCAGACATCGACGCCAACAGCATCCGCTACATTGAAGTCGACGGGTATGCCTCGAAATGGGCGGATTCGTTCGAGTACGAAGGGATCAAGGGGGCGTTTGCGACACTGCCGAGTTCTGGCAAGCGCTGTGCGCTTGGCAGCCTCAAAGGCAACATCGGCAATGTTGAATCGGTCAGTGGCATGGCCAGCCTGATCAAGCTCGCGCTGTCCCTGCATCATGGCCGCTTTCCCGCCACGATCTCGATGAAGAAGCGCAACAGTTTCATCGATATCGACAACCCGAATCACCCTCTGTACATCGCCGATCGCGAACTGAACCTGGTCGATTTACGCGACATGCCGGACCAGCCTGTCCGAGCCGGCCTTAACTCATTTGCAGACAGCGGCTCCAACCTGCATATCGTGCTGGAGGAATACCGCGCGCCCGCCCGGTCCACAGCCGGGGTGGTCGCGCGGCAGTTGTTCCTGTTGTCAGCCCGGACTCCGACCCAGCTTGCCGCCTGCGTACAACGTCATATCAGCTTCCTTGAGCACGAGCGCGTCCAGGAAGATTACCTCGACCTCGCCCTCACCACGCAAGTCGGCCGCGAAGCGCATGCCGAGCGTCTCGCTATCGTGGCAGGGTCCAATCAGGAACTTCTAGAGAAACTCCGACTGGTCGCCAAGGCAGGCATTCGTGAGCGCCTTGGACTGGAAGGTCGCGAAATATTCCATGCGCGGATCGAGTCCAGCACACGACTAGGCGTAGCCAGCCTGATCAGCGAAGATATGGCCTTGACGCAGTTGCAGCAGTGTCAGCATTCCGGCGACTGGAAGCAGATCGGCCTGCTATGGGTGAACGGAGTCGCCATACCCTGGCATCGTCTGTGGCAGGGTCAAGCGGTTCGCAAAGCATCCCTGCCTACCTATCCATTCGCACGTACCCGCCATTGGATCGATGTCGAACCCGCAGATCCGGCCGCTCCATCTGAGGCCAGGTCAGTCACCACCGCTACGCTTCCAATTGAACAAGCATCCGACGCAGCGGCCCAGGGCGACCCCGCTCCCAAAACGCCGCGCTGGTTCTTCTATTTTCCGCGCGAGGTAGACGGCGCAGAAGATGCCTTCTTGCCTGCGGAGAAGCTTGAACTGTTCATGCAGCAGGAGGTGGCAGCACAGCAGAAGATCGAGCTCGGGGCCGTGGACTGCGGCTGCAACTTCCTCGATCTTGGGATGAACTCGATCGGTGTTGCCGAGCTCATCATCAAGCTGGATGCACTGCTACAGATCAATCTGTCGCCGAGTGTGCTGTTCAAACACCCGGAGATCCGCAGCCTGAGCGCCTACCTCGCGGACGCCTATGGCGAGCGCGTTCAAGCCCTACGCGTGGCCAGCGAGCCGCCCGCCAGCGACACGATCGGCAGCGCAGGGGTGGCTGTTGTGGCTGAGAAGCCGGGCGCTCCACGGCCTGCCGACTTCCTGATCCCATTGCAGCCTCAGGGTGAGCGTGCTGCGCTGTTCGCGCTGCCCGGCGCTGGCGGCGGTGCGGTCTCGCTGCAGCGGCTTAGCCAAGTCCTGGGGCGTGAACAGCCGTTCTTCTGCCTGGAAGCCGTGGACGTAGAGGGTGAGTGGCCACCCATGCCCAGTGTGGAGGCCAATGCTGCTTTCGCACGCCAAGCCATCCGTGAACATCAGGCACAAGGCCCCTATCGACTGCTCGGCTACTCCAACGGGGGTTTGGTTGCATTCGAGATCGCACGCCAGTTGCTTGAAGAAGGCGACGAAGCCAGCCTGGTGCTGCTCGACACCTTGGCACCCGGCCACACCGGCAAGGACCCGCTGCAAGAGATGGTCGAAGTGTTTCGTCACTTCATCGGCTCCCTCGGTGCGAGTACTGACTTGAGCCTTGCCGAACTGCAGGCCGTTCCTGCGGAGGATCGCGCGGCCTTTCTTTACACCCGCACCGAACAGCTTGGTTTGAATTTGCCGCGTCGCCAGTTTCTGAACACCTTTGCCGCCGCCCAGTCCAGCGAGATTGCGTGCCAGTCCTATCAGCCGTTGCCGCTGACACAGGATCTCGATCTCATTCTGTTCCGCTCCGACGCGGCCTACCCAGAGGCTCCAAGGGACTACGGTTGGTCAGCGCTTCTGACGCAGGCCCCGCGAGTTGTCGAATTGCAGGGCGATCACTTCGGCGTGCTGGAATCCCCCGCCGCCGAGGAGATCGCACGACACCTGGACACTCCGGTCGAACCCACCCCGAGTCCAGCCGCCCCGCGACAGGGACGCAAGCGCGGTCGGGGCTGACCCGTTCACCGCCGTTGCAACGCCTAGCCCCGGGTCTCTACCCAGGTTCCTCGCTGCGAGCCTTCGCTCTATTGACGGGCGCGGCCGAGTCCTCAGGAAAAACGCAGAAATGAACAGCAAGCCACACCTCAACGGGGGCATTGCCACACGCCTCAATCATCACTTTGAACAGGTGCCTTCACTCTTGCACCGGGCCCGCTTCCTGGTTTGGGCACTGTTCCTGGGTCTGACGGCCCTGGCATTTGTAGGCATGGGCAAGCTGCGCTTCGACATGACGATCGAGGGTTGGTTTGCCGAGGATGATCCGGGACTGGTCTCACTGCAGGCCTTTCGCGCCCAGTTCGGCAGCGAGGACAATCTTTACGTCATCTACGCACCACTTGATGGCGATGTGTTCTCGGAAAAGTCGCTGCGGCTGGCAAGGCAGATCCGAGAGGATCTGCTGGACCGCCAACTGGCGTTGGCTGAGGACGAGCCCTCCGCGCTTCGACGCATGGTCCGAGTGACTGCGCTGACCAATGCACCCGTGTTGACCGCCGAGGGGGATGCACTGATTTCGCGGCACCTGGTGCGCGGCCCCGTTCCGGAGACGAAACCGGCGCTTGAAGATATCCGCAGCATGGCTGACTCGCAGGAGACGTTCCCACGCCTTTACTACTCAGAGGATGGTCGCTACGGCGCCATCATCGTCGAGACGGACTTTGGCAGCGTCGAGACCCCTGCCACCGACAGCGACAGCACCGATGCCACGCCCTTCATGCTCAACCTGGCGGCCGACACGGTCTTGATGGATTACCAAGACACGGCGCCGCCCGCGCAGCCAGAGTTCAAGTCCACCGATCTCAGCGAGTACTACGACTTCATCCGTGCCGTGCAGGTCACCCTGACCAAGCCAGAGTTTGCCGAACACTTCCGCTACTTTCCGATCGGCAATCCGGCAACCACCGAGCACGACATGAAGATGCTCGAAGAGATGGGCAGCCTGTATTCGGGTCTCCTGGTGGTCATGATGCTGGTGCTGTTGCTGCTGTTCCGCAGCCCCAGCGGCGTTGTCTGGCCAGTGGCAATTGTGCTCCTGAGCTGCGTATGGACCCTCGGCCTGGCCGGTTGGCTGGGCTTTACGCTTACCGGGTTTCTCATACTGACCCTGGTCATGATCCTCGTGATCGGCATAGCCGACCCCGTCCATCTCCTGTCGGGTTACCTGTACCGCCGCGACCAGGGAATGGAGCACGAGCAGGCCATACGCACAACGTTCGGGGTAACCGCCAACGCGGCCCTGCTCACAACCGTAACCACCGTGCTGGGAATGCTCTCCGTGGCTTTGAGCCCAATCGTACCGATTCGCGTGTTTGGTCTTATGACAGCGGCAGGCATCGTGGTCGCGTTTGTGCTCTCGATCTACGTCATGCCCTTGATGCTGGAACTGTGGTGGCCGCATAAACGGGCGACGGGCTCCAGCTTGTTCGCCCGCCTGAGTTTGCGTGGGCTGTTGCCGGATCCCGCGCGCCTGAGCCAGCGCCTGCTGCGGCCTGTTCTGCCCATCGTGGAGCGTCGACCGTGGTGGGTCATCGGAGTATTCGGCGCCGCCACGCTGGCCTGTCTTTACGGAAGCGCTTTGGTGAGGATCGATACCGATCCGATCGCTCAGTACCCACAGCATTCGCCCATCCGCGACAGCTTCCAAGTTGCCGACGAGGAGATGATGGGGTCGCAATCCTTGGTCGTGTACTTCGATCTTGGCCGCGAGTACGCCTTTCAAGACCCGTGGGCCATGCAGCGCTTCGAGGATCTGCAGGACCAGATCAAGAGTCGCTTCAGCAAACACGTGGTTCGTACGGCGTCCTTGGTCGACGTGGCGAAGAAGTCCTACCAGACGCTCAACGAAGACCGGCCCGAAATGCACGTCATTCCGCCGACTCCGGAACTGCTCTCGCAAACGCTCTTCATGTTCGACAACTCGAACCCGACCGAGCGGCGCCGCATGGTCTCCGACGACTACAGCCGCGCCCATGTCACTGTCTATCTACGCAACGCGGGTTCCTACACTTACACCCGGGTGTTCGAGGAAATGCAGGCCGACATAGATGCCGCAGTTCTGGCCTTGCGCGAACGATACCCAGAGGCGAAGGCCACTGTCACCGGCATGTTCACGTTGATGATGAACGGTTCCGATTATCTTGCCTGGACATCGCTGTTCACGTTCGGAACGGCCCTGATCGCGATAAGCGTGGTCCTTCTCCTGGTCTTCGGCTCACTGCGCATCGGTCTGATAGCGATCCTCGCCAACGCGTTGCCGGCAGCACTTTGCTTTGGAGTTCTGGGACTGCTCGGTATACCCATGGACTTTTCGACCGTGTTGATCGCGCCGATCATCATCGGCATCGCGGTCGACGACACGATTCACTTCCTCGTGCACTACCAGCGGGAGGTCGCCCTCGATGGCGATGTACCACGCGCCCTGCGCGAAACCTTGCAGTCGGTGGGCCAGGCGGTCCTGTTCACTTCGTTGATTCTCGGCCTGGGGCTTTCGATCCTGATGTTCTCTTCGAGCATTGGAACCGCCACCGTCGGCCTGCTGGGCGCACTCGCGGTGTTTGCGGCGCTGCTGGCCGACCTGTTCCTGCTGCCTGCCATGTTGCTGGTGTCTGCCCCCGAGTCCACCCGCGCCAACTTGCTTGCCGATCCGGCCTAATCGTTCCACCGCTCCATCCATCCGCTGTTCTCGGAGTTCTCCCATGTATCCGATGCAACCCCCGCGCGCCCAGCGCGTCAGCATGCTCTGCCTGCTCGTCCTGTGTCTGACTTTTACTGCCGGTGTCGCTTCGGCAATGAGCCCGCGTGAGATCGCTGATCGTTTCGACCACGTTTTGCGCAAGTCTCACTCCACCCTGATGACCAAGTTCACTCTGAGCACTTGCCGTTTCCGCGTCGAAGAAGGCACGGCGCGCTGCGCCGAGCGGCCCCGGGTGTCTGTGATCGAGAATCTGCTGAAGTTCTACGGCGACGACATCCGTTCGACCGCCATGATTCTTGAGCCAGCCCGTGAACGCGGCATCGCGATGCTCAACTATGAATACTACGAGCCAAGCCAGGACAACTCTGCCTGGATCTATCTACCCGCACTTGGCAAGGTAAAGCGCGTTATTGCTACCCAGGACAGTGACGACAGCGGTGCCTTTTTTGGTTCGGAGTTCTATATCGAGGATCTCGACTACCGCCGCCCCGATGAGTACGTTTTTGAACTCCTCGAAGAGGTGGACATCTCAACGCATGAGATCACCGGGCCGACAATGCGCCCGGCCTGGGCGCTGCAGTGGACACCCACCCCGGAGCGCGCCCGCAAATCCAAATACGGGCGCGTGGTCACCTGGATCGACCGCGAACGCCACATCCTGCTGAAAGAAGAACTCTTCAACCACAATGGGCAGCGCGTCAAGGAGCGCACCGTCAGTGGGCTTGAGTTCGTCGAAAATCACTGGTGGCCGAAGCGAGTGGTGATGACCAATCTGCTCACCCGACGCGTTTCGACCATTGATCGCCTGAACAATGTGTTTGATCGTGAGATTCCCGACGAAGTGCTGACCCAGCGAGTTCTCACTGACCAGCCCTTCCGCGAGCGCCATATGAATGAGGTTCGGAAGGCGTGGAACTAGAGGCAGCGCGGGTGCGTGACTTCGCGCGCTGGGCCCTCATCGTCCCCCTGCTCGCCTGCGCAGCCACCCAGGCCGATGAGCCTCCTCCCCTGAATGACTCTAGCTTCGAGTTCGAGCTCGACACCTGGGAGGAAGCCGAAGAATCGTTCTGGTCAAGCGCTCGCTTCACTTTGGGTCACGAGCTTGCAGTGCGGCGAACCCGAAGTGACACCAGCGACTGGACCAACAACCGGAGTTCATTTCGGCTTGAGTACGAAAGGCACGTCGGTGAGGGCATCTTCTTGCGCCTGGATACCAAGCTGACCGCCTTCCTGGAGAACGATCATCGTGCAGAGGCCCACGGACGGAAGGTCCATTCGGAGAACCTGGGAAGAGAGGCATACGCACAGTACAGCCGCGGAGCACACAGCCTGCGCTTTGGGCGACAAATTCTGATCTGGGGCGAATCCGAAGTCGGCGCGATCACCGACGTGATAAGCCCGCGAAACTTCTCCGAGCTGTTCTTTATCAGCCTTGAGGAATCGCGGATCGGCCAGAACATGATCAGCTATGAACGCTTTTCTGGAACAGGCGAGTGGAGTGCCTTTGTGGTACCCGAGGCGAGCTTCAATCGCTACCCGAGGGCAGGAACGGCCTACGAATTCGAGTCGAGTGACGTTGTTGCTCTGGACGCCATCGCCGAGCGCTCGGAGTTCGGCGGCCGCTGGAGGCGATCCTCGGACAGTATCGATCTAAGTCTGATGGCGGCTCGACTGATCTCCAACGACCCAGTATTCAGCCTGGATGAAGACGGCAACCTACGGCGTGACTCGCAACGCTTCGACATGCTCGGTGCCGCGATCAATCACTCACGCGGCAACGCGCTGTTCGCTGCCGAGTTCGCTCACAAGGCGGGCTTGGCGTTCGCCACCGATGCTCTGCAGACCGTTGAGCGCAGCACTTTGGATCTCTCCCTGCGCGGCGAGTACGCCCTCGGAAAGGGCGGCTCGCACTCACTAGGCCTGGAGCTCGCCAACAGCCATGTGCGCAACTGGGATGCCGCGTTGCGGGTGCCGCGCAACCAGTCTTCGATTGCTCTCGTCTGGAACAACATGTTCTTCAACGACACGCTGACTGCCAACGTACTGGCGATCGCTAACCACCCCTACAGCAGCTCCCTGTTCTCGGCGTTCCTGTCTTACAAGTGGGACGACCGCATCAGCCTCAACCTCGATGCATTTCATATATCCACCAGCGACCCGCGGGCTGAGCTGTACCCGTTCCGCGGCCAGAGCACCTTGGTTTTCCGAGTGCTCTATCAGTTTTGACGGGAGCGCAACATGCAGGAATCAACCAGGTTCGACACCATCGTGGTCGGCAGCGGGACCTCAGGGGCGGCGCTTGCTCGCGATCTCAGCGCCGGGGGACAGAAGGTCCTGCTGCTTGAGCGCGGCCCGGACCTTCGGCCCAAGGAAGGTCTGCTCGCACTGGCACGTATGACTGACGAAGTTCGTCTGGGCGAAGGGATGACGGTTTCTCGTGGTTTGGCCACGGGGGGCTCCAGCAACCTCTATTTTGGAGTTGCAAAGAGCCCTTCCTTGGATATGTTCCGACGCTACGGAGTCGAGCTCGACACTGAGCTTGAAGAGGTGCGCGCTGAGCTCGGCTTCGCTCCATTGCCCGAATCACTGATCAGCGAAAAGTCACGGCGTCTTCGCGACAGCGCCCGCGCACTTGGGCACGTATGGGGTGCACACGACATGCTGGTCGATCCCAAGCGTTGCGCGTCGGGTTACAGCTTTGACGCAATTTGGCGCGCGCGCAGCCACATCGACCAGGCCTGTTCACACGGCGCTGAGCTGCGCAACCACGCGAGAGTCGAGCGTCTGCTGCTGAAGGGTGATCGCGCTATCGGAGTCGAGTACATGCACAGCCCAGCCTTGCGCTGGCCCCGACGTCTGCAGGCACATGCGGACAACATCGTGATCGCTGCAGGCGAGCTGGCCAGCCCTCAGTTGCTTCGCGCCAATGGCGTGACGGACGTCGGGCAACGCGGCTTCTTCTGTAACCCCGGCTACGTCTTGTACGGTGTCGTACCCGAGGCAAGCAGCGCTGACAGCTTCGTCGGCTGTATGGGCGGCATAGAGCAGGAAGGCGTAGAGCTTGGCGATGCCAATGTGCCGAGGTTTCTGCACCGCCTGATGATGATCGGTAGCTTCAAGCCCCGTCATTTGGTGGCCTACGGCGGAACCCTGGGGATCGGGGTGAAGGTGCGCGATCAAGTCAGCGGAGAGTTGGACCCTGAGGGGCGGTTGCGCAAGCACCTGGCGGATGAAGACCGTGCCCGGTTGCAGCGGGGAGAACAGGCCGCGCGCGAGATCCTCGAGCACGCGGGCGCACGCCACGTTTTCAACTTCGGACTCGTCAGTGCTGGTCGTGTCGGCGGAATGGTGCGCATTAACGAACATGTGGATACTGACCTGCAAACCCGCTTCCGGGGGCTCTTTGTCTGCGATGGATCGGTGATTCCCGACGAATGCCGCAATCCACCCGCCGTTACTCTGCTCTGCCTCGCCAAGCGCTTGGCAAAGCGAATCAAAGGCTCGGCCCAAGGTACGACGCAACTCCCGCACAAATGACGTATGTAGGCCTATCACCGCGGGCTCAACCCGCTTCTTCCGGTGGCTTTGCCCGCCGACATTCAATCCTGGAGGCTCTATGGCCACTGTAATCGGCACCACGGGCGACAGCCCGTCGGAAACCATCGCTCGTCCGCGTTCACGACTCATGCGCCTGTTGCGTCTGTCCACCTACCTGCTGGCCGGTTTGGTGCTTTTTATCTTTCTGGTCAACTTGCTGTGGAAGGCCAGCGGGGACAATCAATGGCACCTCGAATTTGAACGTAATGGCGTTCAGGTTTACTCATTGAAAGAGCCTGGCACCTACAACAAGCGATTCCGTGCATTGACGCGTACCGACTACACGCTCACTCACCTGGTGGCCGGCCTGATCGAAAATGCCACACTCGACAACTGTCTGAACTCGATTCCCGATTGCGTCGATCTCAAGGTGATCTCGCCCTGGGACAGCAAGACCATGTCCGACACCGTGCTCTGGAAGCTGGGCCTACCTGCCCCCTTCACGGCCCGAGAAATAGTAATCCGCTCCCAGGTTTCCCAGGATCCTGTCAGTCGCGCGGTCACCATTGACGTCATCGCCGCGCCAAACAGTGCACCTCGAAACCCTGATGCAATTCGCCTGACCCATGTGCAGAACCGTTGGATCTACACACCGAAGGAAAACGGTCAGGTTGAGATCGAGTTCATCCAGGACATGGACATGGGCGGGACATTTCCGCGCTTCCTGCTGAACCTCGCCGGTGCGGAAGAAGTCTACAAGTTTATTCACGATCAGCTGCCGCAACTGCTCGACAAAACTGAATTGCGCGGCGTCCGTTACGATTTCATCAAGGAAGCCTGATCCATGCGCACGAATCGTCTGAAAAAATGGGGCAAGCGCCTGTTGCTCGGAACCGCTGTCCTGGTACTCGTCGGAGCTGGTACGAACAGTGCGTGGACCCTGTCTGGGTCGAACACGTGGGAGCTTGAGATTGACCGTGACGGCATCCAGGTCTACTCATTCAAGGCTCCTGGCACGTTCAACAAGCAGTTCAAAGGCGTTGCCCGCGGCGACTACACCCGCAGCCAGATCGCAGCTTCTCTGCTTCTCGATAACGACAGCTTGGAAAACTGCAAGGAATGGATTCCGGTCTGCGTCGACTTGACCGTACTCGAGCCGTACAGCGAGGAGGCCCAAGGTGACTCGGTGCTGTGGACGCTTGAGCTGTTGCCCCCGGTCTTCAAGAACCGCGAATACGTCATCAAGAGTCACGCGGCACAGGACCCCGAAACCGGCATAGTCACCATCGATGTGATGGCTGGCGGCGCCAAGGTCCCCTTGAATGATTGCTGCATTCGCATCACCCACATTCACAACCGTTGGCAGTTGACCCCCGTGGAGAACGGCCAGCTTGAGATAGTGCTGGTCCAGGATTTCAGCATGGGCGGCTTCTTCCCCGATTTTCTGGTCAACCTGGGTGGCGCCGAGGAAACGTTCAAGCTGTTCAGCGAGCAGTTGCCGACACTGGTCGACAAGCCGAAGTACCGCAACGCGCGCTTCAGTTTCATCAACGAAGCTCAAGGGATGACCGAGGCGACCGCAGCGGCAACACCAGTTATTCGCTGATCAACTCGATCGGGCTGCCCAACTGGCTGTCCGTGCCGGGCCCGTGCAACCCACGGCCAAGGACTTGATTGTCGCGTAGGCGAGTCATGCAAGGCCGAATCCGCACTGTTGCGCGGAATTGCGGGGTGGAGTGCTTCAATCCTTCCGTAGCAGCCTGTCCGGTTTTGGAGGTCGAGTTGAAAGTTCGACCGCGCAAGGACAGTTTTTCGACGATTTGCAGGACGAGTGGGCTCGATTGGCCAGGAATCGGCGGAAAAGTGGACCGCGCAGGCGGATTTGCAGCCTGGCCAACCGGAGCCCGACAGGCTGCGAGCTAGGCACCTCTAGAACCGTCCGAATTGAGTACAGCAAGCGATTAACTTCCTTCGGTATTCGAGGGTGCAGTCGTATGCCGAATGAGGATCTCCAGACTGGGAGATCTTTGGCACACATCGCGAAGCTCTCTTGCAGTGGGGTTTCGCACACGCCATGGACGGCCCCTGTGAATATGGCATTGAGATGCTTGGTCGCCGCGCAGGTGAGTCTAGCGGTGCCGGATTCGCGCTATTCCGAAGAACTCCAGGATTGAGCTATTTGGACCTTACTCAGGAGAGCCCAGCCATGAGCTTCACCCGCACACGATTGCTGTCCTTTGGGGACCGGCCTATGGCGGTCAGCGCCGACGCCACTCGAAGTTATGCAGAGCTCGTCGCAGGCATTGATGCCTGGCAGGCAGCGCTTGCCGACTACGGCATAGGGCCTGGCAGCAGAGTCGCCTTGATCACCGACTATCACGTTGATTCCGTCGGCCTGCTGCTGGCATTGATCGAGTGCGCTTGCATCGTCATTCCCATGTCAGCGGACGACCACAGTCTGTTCGATGAGCGGCTGACGGTTGCCCAAGCGACGCACGTGCTCACCGTCCCGTCGGTTGGCCTGATTAATCCACAAACCGTGTCGTGCGAGCAGCGGACCGAGGCAACCGAGCGGCCGCATCCTTTGCTCGCCACGCTGGTCGAGGATCAGCGCGCCGGCATGGTGATTTTCACCTCCGGCAGCACCGGCAAGGGCAAGGCGGTTCTGCTCGACTACGCGAGGATGGTCGAGCGCTTCGCGGACCAGGTCAGACCGGCTTATCGCACCCTGCTGTTCCTTAAGCTGGACCACATCGGGGGCATCAACACCTTGCTGTCGGTTTTGTTCAATGGCGGCACGGTAGTGACATGCGCCAGCCGTGGCGCAAGCGAGATCTCCGCTTGCATTGAACGCCATGCGGTCGAACTGTTGCCTACAACCCCGTCCTTTTTGACCATGTTTCTGATGTCGCGTGCCTATCGGGGACATGACCTGAGTTCGCTCAGGGTAATCACCTACGGCACCGAAGTGATGCCCGCCTCCACCCTCGACAGCCTGCATCGCACGTTCCCGCAGATTCAACTCAAGCAGACCTATGGCTTGTCTGAGCTGGGGATTCTTTCGACCCAATCGCGTGGCTGCGGCTCGCGCTGGATGAAGATCGGCGGCGACGGCTTCGAGCTTGACGTGCGGGAAGGGGTGCTGTGGATTCGAAGCCGGCAGGCGATGCTCGGTTACCTCAATGCCCCGAGTCCCTTCGATGCCGAGGGCTGGTACAACACGGGTGACCGCGTCGAAGTAGACGGTGAGTACTATCAGGTGCTTGGCCGCGAATCAGAGATCATCAACGTCGCTGGAGAGAAGGTCTTTCCGGCCGAGATCGAGAGCTTCCTGCTGACTCTCGGAAATGTGCGCGACGTACTGGTACGCGAGAAGCGAAGCCCTGTGGTAGGGCAGATGATCTGGGCCGAGTTTCTGCTGGAACACGATGAAGACCCGGCTGCTTTCAAGCGGCGGGTCATCGATCAATGCCAGCAACGGCTGGCACCGTTCAAGGTCCCCGGCTTCATCAGCATCGCCCGCGGCGACAGCTTGGTGGGCTCGCGTTTCAAGAAGATCCGCGCTGGCGTCGCGCCGACGGAGACCGTGGTGAACAGCTGAGTCTGCGGCGAGCCCGGTAGCCGACTGCATCGAGCGCCGCAGTCGGCTGCGGCATGGGCCGCGTGTGCTCGGCGTACGCAGCCGCAACGCGGTCGGAAATCTCTCGTCTCCGCCTTCAGCGCTATGTAGGGGGCGCCCGCAAGTACAGCGCGCAAGCGCTCCTATCGATGTGAGTCAGCGGCGACGCCGCGCTCACCATGTCTGAAGAACTCAGGGATCGAAGCTTCAGACCTTCCCCAACACTGCGGAGTGCATGAAATGTCTGCATCGGCCAACAAGGTTGCCGTGGTCAGTGGCGGCAGCAAGGGCTTGGGTCTCGGTATCTGCAGGATGCTGCTGTCCGAAGGCTATCGAGTCGCCACCTTCAGTCGCAGGCGCACTGCCGAACTGGACCGGCTGCAAGCGGAGTCCGGTGACGCCCTGCTGTGGGAGGCCGTCGACGTAACCGATGGCAGCGGCGTGCAGTCTTTCCTTGCAAGTGTTCGGAGCGAGCTGGGGCGGATTGGCTACCTGGTGAACAGTGCGGGCGTGGCCCATGAGGGTCTGCTCACCACGATGAAGACGCAGGACATCAGCCGCATGCTGGCGGTCAACCTGGAGGCCGCGATTACCCTCAGCCAGGCCTGCATCAAGCCGATGATGGTGGGCGGATTCGGAGCGGTGGTGAACGTGTCTTCGGTGGTCGGCGTGCGTGGCTTCAAGGGTGTCGCCGCCTACGCGGCAACCAAGGCTGCGCTGGATGGACTTACCCGCGCGCTCGCCAAGGAGCTGGGCCCTCTGGGCATTCGAGTCAACTCAGTGGCACCGGGCTTCATGGAAACCGAAATGACGTCCGAGCTTACTGAGCAACAGAAGGCACGAATCGTGCGACAGACACCCCTGTCGCGACTCGGTGGAGTCGACGAGGTCGCCGCAGTCGTCAAGTTCCTGCTTTCCGAGGACGCCCGATTCGTAACAGGGCAGACGATCGTGGTCGACGGTGGTCTAACGGTTTGATTGAGGACAGAACAATGAGCGAAACGATTGCTGAGAGCGTGCACCGGGTCATCCAGACCGTGGCGAGCGAGCGTGGGCTGCAGTTGCCGGCCCTGCGTGCAGAGGCAGAACTGGTCGACGAGCTGGGCTTCAGCTCGCTGCTGGTGGCCGCATTGATCGCCAGCCTGGAAGAGGAGCTGGGCGTTGACCCGTTCCAGCAGGACGACGTGATGATCACTGACATCCGTACCGTCGGCGATCTCGCCGCGGCTTACGAGCGTTGCGCTCAGCGCACGCATTGATACAGCCAGGCTCGGGAGCGGCACATGAAGTACAGGGGTGAGGACATCGCGGTCATCGGCATGGCGGGCAGGTTTCCGGGTGCCGACGATGTGACCGGATTCTGGCGCAACCTCTGTGAGGGCAGAGAGGGCATCCGTACAGCCACCGAACAGGAGCTGCGTGCAGCCGGAGTCAGCGAGCGCGAACTCGTTGACCCCGCCTATGTGCGGTCGGTGGCGCCGCTGGATGGCGTGGAGTTGTTTGATCCCGCCTTCTTCAAGATCTCGCCGCTCGAAGCCGAGCTGATGGATCCGCAACTGCGCCTGCTGCTGCAGTGCGCCTGGGCCACGCTGGAAGATGCCGGCTATGCCTGCGGCGAACCATTGTCGATTGGCGTGTTCACCGGCGCCGGCGGAGTCGGCACCAGCTACTTCGCCCACCACGTCAATCTGCATCCGCAGTTCGAGAAGGTCACTGCCAGCCCGACCCACATGGGCAATGACAAGGATTTCCTGTCGACCTACCTCAGCTACAAGCTCAATCTGACCGGGCCGAGCATGACCGTGCAAACGGCCTGCTCAACCTCACTGGTGGCTCTGCACCAGGCTCGCCAGAGCCTCCTCAGCGGTGAGTGCGAGATGGCACTCGCTGGCGGTGTCAGCGTGCGGGTTCCGCATGCGCAGGGCTATGTGTATCGCGAGGGCTACATTTTCTCGCGCAGCGGTCGGGTGCGCAGTTTCGACGCCGAAGCCGATGGCGTGGTGTTCGGCAGTGGCCTTGGCCTGGTACTGCTCAAGCGCCTGTCCGATGCGGTGCGTGATGGCGACCCCATCCACGCCGTGATTCGCGGATCCGCGATCGGCAACGACGGCCGCAGCAAGTTGAGCTATGCCGCCAGCAGCGCGCGCGGCCAGATCGCCTGTGTGCGTGCGGCGCTTACCGATGCCGGTGTGGACGCTTCAACCCTGGGCTTCGTCGAAGCGCACGGCACCGGCACGGCCATGGGCGATCCCGAAGAAGTCAAGGCCCTGTCGGCGGCCTTCCGCGTACACACTGATCGCAGCGCGTACTGCGCCCTGGGCGCGGTCAAGAGCGGAATCGGCCATCTGGAGGCTGCTGCCGGCATCGTGGGATTTATCAAGACCGTCCTCACGGTCAAGCACGGCCTGCTGCCGCCGCAACTGAATTTCGAGCGCCCGCATCCACGAATCCGTTTCGACAGCTCACCGTTCTTCGTCAATACCGAGCTGCGGAAATGGGGCAGCCGCAGTGCGCCTCGGCGCGGCGCGGTCAATAGCCTGGGCGTGGGTGGTACTAATGCCTTCGTGGTGATCGAGGAGCATCGTGTCGCGCGGACGCGCCGGGCGAGCCGGCGGTCGAATTCCGCAGGGCCGGTGGTGGTGCCGCTGTCAGCACGCACTCCCTCGTGTCTGCAGGCCAGTGCTGCGCGCCTGCTGCAGTTCCTGGAGCAGGCACCGGACCGCCCACGGGACGCTGACCTGGACGCACTCGCCTACACCTTGCAGACCGGTCGCACCGAAATGGTCTGCCGCCACGCCTTCGTGGTGCGTAGCCTGGACGATTTGTGCGGCGCACTGCGAGCCTTTGTTGACTGCGGGCCAGCACTCGCAATAGAAGCGTCTGCGGCTGAACTGAAAGCCACGGAGGGCTCCGCAGCAGAGCTGGCGCAGCGCTGGCAGGCCGGCGAATCGCTGGACTGGGAGGCCGCGCACGCGCAGCCCCCGCACCGCCTGCATCTGCCCGGCTATGTGTTCGCGCGTGAACGCTGCTGGATTGAGCCTGTGGTCGCCGCTGCCAGCATCGCGAGTCTGCACCTGCATCCGCTGCTGCACACCAATACCTCGGACTTGAACGAGCAGCGCTACCGCTCGCGCTTTGCCGGCGACGAATTCTTTTTGCGCGACCACTGCGTACGTGTAGCCGGCTCGGTTAGCCAACCGGTACTGCCGGCGGTGGCCTATCTGGAAATGGCGCGTGCCGCCGTGGAACGGGCCGCACCACAACACTGCGATACGCAACTGCCCGAACTGCGGGATCTGGTCTGGCTGCAGCCGATCTCCGGCAGCGCCCCCGTCGACGTGCATATCGCCCTGGTGGCACGCAGCGCCGAAGACGGTTCCCGTGTCGATTTCGAGATCTACACGCAGGATGACCAGATTCATTGCCAGGGCCGTTGCCGCTTCCAGCGGCCACAGCCACTGCCGCCCGTGAACATCCCGCAACTGCTGGCCGAGCTGCAGCAAGACTGCTGGACCGCCGCACAGATTTACCCGGCCTTCGTGCAGATGGGCTTGAGCTACGGAGCCGCTCACCAGCCCCTGCAAGTTGTGCACTTTGGCGCTGGCGAGCTTCTGGCCGAGCTGGAACTGCCCGAGCATCTGGCAGGCGGCGCGGGCGACTACGTATTGCACCCCAGCCTACTGGATGGCGCCTTGCAGGCCGCCACCCTGCTGCTGGTCGATCGCGCGCAGCTGCCGAGTCAGCCCCTGCTGCCCTTCACCCTGCAATCCCTGCGCTTGATCGAACCCGACCTGGCCATTCGCCATGTGCATGCGCGTCGTGCCAGCGGTTCGGCCGAGCTTGCACGCAGTGCCTGTCTGGATATCGATCTGTGTGACGCGGACGGGCGGATAGCAGTCGCGATCCGCGGCTTCATGCCGCGCCCCCTGACTCGGCATGCGCGCGCACCCCTGTTTGCCACCCGCGAATGGGAAGCGGTGCCGCTGCAGCCAGACGAGCTGCCCCAGGCGGAGCCGCACGTAATGCTCTGCGGTCTGCCACATCTGCAGACGACGCGCATCGCCCGGGACTGTCAGCGTGTTCCCCTTCCCGAAGACGATGCAGCCCAAGACCCGGCCGAACTGTATGCCCGCGTGGCCGAGGCCTGCTTCGACAAGCTTCAGCAGTTGCTGGGCTCGCGCCTGCGGGCCCCGGCCTTGCTCCAACTCGCGCTGCCGGACACTGAACAGGGCCGGCTGTTGGCCGGGCTCGCCGGAATGTTGCGCAGCGCCCACCTGGAGAACCCGCTGCTGGCTGGCCAGGTGCTGCTGCTGGATCCACAGCTGGACAGCGAACGCGTGGCCGCCCTGCTGCATGCCGAGCGCGCGCATCCACACGAGGTGCTGGTGCGCCTTGGCGATGGGTATCGCGAAGTCACCCGTTGGCGTCTGCTGGATGCCAGTGGCGAGGCACCGGCGAGCCTCTCCCTGCGTCAGGGCGGTGTCTATCTGATCACCGGCGGGCTCGGTGGGCTTGGGCGGATCTTTGCGCGGGAGCTCGCTCAATGCGGGACCTCACCCTGCTTGATCCTGAGCGGCCGCGCAGCTGCTGCGCAGGTCGCCGAGGATGCTTCAGCACAGACCTTGCTGGCCGAGCTGGCTGAGCTCGGTGCGCGTGCCGAGTATGTCCGCATGGACCCCTGCGATCAGGCCGAGGTCGATGCCACCATCGCCAGCATCCGCGCCCGTCACGGCGAGCTGCACGGCATTCTGCACAGTGCCGGCACCACCCGCGATGGCTACGTGCTGCGCAAGACCCGTGCGGAGTTGCATGAGGTACTGGCGCCCAAGGTGCAGGGCAGTGTTCACCTCGATCGCGCCAGCGCTGACTGTGACCTCGACTTTCTGGTGCTGTTCTCTTCGCTGAGTGCGGCACTGGGCAACCTCGGCCAGTCCGATTACGCCGCGGCCAACGGCTTTCTCGACGAGTTCGCCGTCGCGCGCAATCGCCAGGTGGCTGCAGGCTTGCGCCGCGGCCACACGCTGGCGATCCGCTGGCCGCTGTGGCGCGAGGGCGGCATGCAGCCAGATGCATCTGGCATAGAACAGCTGCGCCAGCAGACCGGCATCGAGCCGATGCAAAGCGCGACGGGGTTGCGCCTGTTCCACCGCAGTCTGGCGCTCGGCCTTGAGCAATGCCTGGTGATGGAAGGCGATCTCGCGCAGATGCAGCGCAGCCTGGGCTGTGGCGCCCTGCTGCACACCGGGACACCCGACTTCGCAGCCCCCCGCATCAGCGCCAGTGCCACGCCGGGCGAGGCCCTGCCGGCCGAGAGCGAACTGCAGCCCGGCGCAGAAGAGCTGCTGCGCGCACAGTTTGCCAGCCTGTTGAAACTGCCGCTTGCGCGGGTGCAGGCCAGCACCTCGCTGGAAGACTACGGAATCGACTCGATCCTCGCGCTGGATCTGACCCGCGCCCTGGAACGCAGCTTCGGGCCGCTGCCCAAGACTCTGTTCTTCGAGTACCAGAACATCCGTGAGCTGGCCGACTATCTGGTCAGGCTGCAAGCACCGCGTCTGGCCGAGCTGCTGTCCGTTCAACACGCCGCTGCTTCGACATCGCCCTCCGATACGGTCGACAGCGATGCCCGCAGCAGCTCGGGCCGCAGCATCAGCATCCGCGCGCTCGGTCGCAGCCATGCGCCGCACAGCAGCAGCGCAGAGGACAGCCGAGTCGACCCTGCCATCGCCATCATCGGCATCAGTGGCCGCTACCCGCAGGCGCGTGACCTGCAAGCCTTCTGGCGCAATCTCAGCGAAGGCCGTGACTGCATCGTCGAGGTGCCGCCCGAGCGTTGGAACTGGCGCGACTACTACAGCGAGGACCGCAGTCAGACTGGGCGCCACTACAGCCGCTGGGGCGGTTTCATCGAAGGCGTCGACGAGTTTGATGCGCGCTTCTTCGGCATCGCTCCGATCGAAGCCGATCTGCTTGATCCGCAGGAGCGACTGTTCCTGGAGCAGGCCTGGCTGGCGCTGGAAGATGCCGGCCTGAGCCGCGCCTCCCTGCAGATCCCGCACGGCGACGAGTTGCCGGCCCAGGTGGGCGTATACGCCGGCGTGATGTACGGCGAGTACCAACTGCTCGGTGCCGAGGCCAGCCTGGGCGGCGAACGCATGGGCTTTGCCAGCAACCTGTCGAGCATCGCCAACCGGGTGTCCTACGTGCTCAACCTGCACGGGCCCAGCCTGGCCGTGGACACCATGTGTTCGTCCTCACTGACCGCCATCCACCTGGCCTGTCAGGACCTGAAGCTGGGCCACACCGACCTCGCACTGGCCGGCGGCGTAAACATCAGTATTCATCCGAACAAATACCTGATGCTGAGCGCCGGCCAGTTCATCTCCGGCGATGGCCACTGCCAGAGCTTCGGCGAGGGCGGTGACGGGTATATCCCCGGCGAAGGCGTCGGCGTGGTGGTGCTGAAGCGCTTGGCCGATGCAGAACGCGACGGCGATCTGATTCATGCGGTGATCCGCGGCAGCGCACTCAGCCATGGCGGGCGCACCCACGGCTACACCGTGCCCAACCCGCAGGCACAGGCCAGCGCGGTCCGTCAGGCCCTGCGCGAGTCCGGTATCGACGCCCGTGCGATCAGCTACATCGAGGCGCACGGCACCGGCACCAAGCTCGGCGATCCGATCGAGATCGCTGGCCTGCAGAAGGTGTTCCGCGAACACACAGAGGCGACGGGCTTCTGCCTGATCGGCTCGGCCAAATCCAATATCGGTCACTGCGAGGCCGCGGCCGGCATCGCCGGGCTCAGCAAAGTCCTGCTGCAAATGCGGCATGCGCAGATCGTGCCCTCCCTGCATTCGACACGGCTGAATCCGCACATCGACTTCGCGGCCAGCCCCTTCGTGGTCAACCAGGTCCTGCAGCCCTGGCAGCGACCGCTGATCGATGGCGTCGAGCAGCCGCGCATCGCTGGAATCTCATCGTTCGGCGCGGGCGGCGCCAATGCGCACTTGATCGTCGAGGAATACCGCGCGCCCGCTCTGGCCGATCTCAGCCAGAGCAGTCTCAGCAGCAATGAGCATGTGCTGCCGATCTCGGCGCGCAACGAACAGCAACTGCGGCACAAAGTGTCCGACTTGCTGCAGTACATGGAGCAGACGACGCCCGCCCTGGATGCCCTGGCCTACAGCCTGCAAGTGGGCCGCGAAGCGATGGAGCAACGCCTGTGCCTACGCGCGGAATCGCTGGACGCGGCGCGCAGCTGCCTGAGTGCCTGGCTGGACGGTGGCAGCGATTCGCGCCTGCAGCGCGGTCAGGCCCGCGCCGGCCGCGAACGCCTGCTGGCGCAGCACAGTGAGAGCAGCTTGCAGGGCCGCGTCCAGCAGGCATTGGACACGGCCTCGCTGGACACCCTGGCCGAGCTGTGGACCCACGGCCTGGAGGTCGAATGGTCACGCCTGCATGCGTACCGGCCGCAGCGCCTGCGCCTGCCGACCTATCCCTTCGCCCGCCAGCGCCATTGGGCCGAGGCCGCCGACAGCGCGCGTCGACGCGCGCGCCTGCCGGCTCAGCTGCATCCCCTGCTGCATGCCAACGTGTCCGATCTCGATTGGCACCGCTACGCCACTCGCTTCGAGGGCAACGAAGCGATTCTCAGTGAAACCCCGGAGGGCGCTGCGCTGGGTGAGGCCGCGGCGCTGGCCATGGCCCACGCGGCGCTGATGCGCGCGCTTCCGCCGCGTTCTTCGGCCTCGCTGGCATTGCGTGAAATCGCCTGGGTGCAACCGCGGCCCGCCCTGGCCGGGCGCCCGGTCCACTGCACGGTATGGGCCAACAACGAGGCCGGCTACTGCTTCGAGATCAGTCTGCATGCCGATGGTGCAGATGAGCAGGTGCTCTGTCAGGGTCGGGCCGATTGGGCCTCGATCGCGGCCGAAGTCGAGCCATTGCACTCGCAGCCACCTCGCCAGCTGGACCTGCCTCCACTGGGTCCCTTGCGCGGTGCGCCGCTCGACCTGCATCCCGGCCTGCTGCAACATGTTCTGCAGCCGAACGTCGCTGCCTGGCCACTGCGGCTAGAGCGCCTGCAGGTCCTGCAGGCCACCACCGCACCGACACAGGCACAGATCTGGGCCTGCGCTGACGACAGCCTTGATATCGATCTGCTCGATGCCGCCGGCTCGCCCTGCCTGCAGTTGCGCGGTCTACGCCATGCGCAGCACGCGCCTGCCACCGACACCTCGGCCCTGCCTGTCGCTAAGACCACCGCAGCCCTGCCAGTCGCAAACACGCCTGCAGTCAGCGTGGCACCGCGCCGCGTGGCCTTTGTTCGTCCCGCGAACGTCAAGACTCTCACCGCAGTACCCGCTGAGTTGAGTGCGCCGACCCCGGCCAAGCCACGCGGCAGCGTGCGTCTGAACCTCGACCCGCAGCCCGTACTGGCTGCCGCCGATGCCCTGCCGGGCAAGCCGCGCAAGGCCTTGCAGGCGCTGCAGACCGCGAGCTTCGAAGCAGCGGCGGTGCCCTCAGCCGCGGATTCAGAGGTATCGCTGTTCGAGCTCGGTGCGGGTGTGTATGTCCTGCAGTACGAGGCTGAGCTGGGGGTAGACACCCCGGGGGCAGACACCCTGGCGGCAGACTCGCAGCAGTCGCAGTCGCAGTCGCAGTCGCAGCCGCAGCCGCAGCCGCTGTCTGCGCCCGCCCTGCAGGATCTGCGCGCGGCCCTGGCTGCTGCTGCAGCCCAACCTGAGCTGCGTGTACTCGTGCTGCGCAGCAGCGGCTCGCAGTTTCTCGGCAGCCAGTGCGCCGCCAGCGAGTTTGATGCGCTGGGCGCACTCGGCCAGGAGCTGCTGAACTTCCCCCAGCCCCTGATTGCCCTGGTCGACGGCCAGGCCATCGGCGTCGGGCTGCTGCTGGCCGCGCTCTGTGATTTCCTGTTGCTGCAAGAGACCACGCACTGTGGCCTCGGCACCGACACCCTGCCGCCAAGCGCAGTGGAGACCCTGCTGGAAGCCCGCTTCGGGCTGCCCCTGGCCGAGGCCCTGCTGTACGAAGGCGAGCTCGCTGCCACTGAGCTGCAAGCACGTGGCCTGGGCTGTCTGATTTTGAGCAGTTCCGACACCGCCGCCGAGACGCAGGGTCTGCCCGCCCAGGTGCTGGAGCTGGCCCAGACACTGACTGACAAGCCGGCAGCGGCCCTGCAACTGCTCAAGCAGCACCTGGCCCAGCCACAGCGCGCGGCCTTTCGGGAGCTGTGTGCACGCCTGAACAGCCTGCCGGCCCTCACTGCGCCGGTAACCGCAGCGGTTGCCGAACCCGTTGCCCAATCGACCGATGCTGCAGAGCGCAGCGTCGAGTCCCTGCAGCACGGCCTGAGCCTGCAGCCGCAGGGGGCCGTGCTGCGGGTCGAGCTGCTTAACACCGATTCCTCCCATGCAGGCGAGGCCCAACTGCAGGCCTTGGAGACCCTGCTGCGGCAGCCTGATCCACAGGTCCGCTGCCTGATCCTGGAGGGCACACAGGCAGGTTTCCTGCCCACCCCGGATCCCACTGAGCAGCAGGCATGGAGCCAGCGCCTTCAGCAGGCCCTGGCGCTGGCGCCATGCGCCGTACTGGCCCTGCCTGCAGGCGGCGCGCGGGGGCTTGGCTGGCACTTCGCCCTGCTGTGCGACCTCTGCCTGCACGTCGACACCGCCGAATACCTGTTCGACGCGGCGGCACCCGCGGATTGGCTGGCGGTCTTGCCTGCCGCCCTGGGTGAGGCTTGGCTGCTGCCGCTGGCCGGCGGCTTGCCCGCCAGCGGCGCCGAGCTGCAGGCTCGCACCTCCGCGCGCGTGGTGTCCGCCGCCGACGCGCAGGCACAGGCCAGGCCGTTCGCTGAGCGTCTGGCGGCGCTGGCGCCCGCCGAGCTCAGCCGCTGGCGCATCCATCGCCATCAGCGTTTGCAGTTACTGCAGGCCCAAGCGCAGCAGTTGCTGGGTGGCTCAGGCTCCGCGGCTGGGCAGGACTCCAGCGCTGGCAGCGACGTTGAACCCACAGCCAGCGAAAGGCGCCGCAGCTTTGGCTCGGGCACGGTCGAAGCCGAACTGCTGGACGACGGCGTACTCGATCTCCGGCTCTGCGATCGGCAGGCCCGCAATATGTTCACGCCAGAACTGTCGTCCGGACTTCGTGAAGCCCTGGCCTGGGCGGAACACCTGACCGCCTGCAAGCTGGTGGTGCTGAGCGGCTACGACAGCTATTTCGCCAGCGGCGGCACACCCGCCACCCTGTTCGCCATCCACGCAGGCAGCGCACGCTTCACGGACGACGCCCTGTTCGAACAGCCCCTAATCTGCCGCCTTCCGGTCATTGCCGCCTTGCAGGGGCATGGCCTGGGCGCCGGCTGGGCCTTGGGCATGTTTGCCGATGCCAGCCTGCTGGCCGCCGAGAGCCGCTACCGCAGCCCCTACATGGACTACGGCTTCACCCCCGGTGCCGGCGCGACGGCGGTGTTCCCTGCCCGTATCGGCCTGGACCTCGCCCGTGAAAGCCTGCTCACCGCTCGCGAGTTCGACGGCGCGGCGCTGGCGGCGCGCGGCCTGCGCCAGCCGGTGCTGGCGCGCGCCGAAGTGCGGCCAGCAGCTCTGGCATTGGCGCAGCGACTGGCGACCCTACCGCGCGAGCGCCTGCAGGCGTTGAAGCGCTGGCAGGCGGCGAGCCTGCGCCAGGCCTTGCCCGCCCTGCTGCAGTGCGAGCTGGACATGCATGCGCAAAGCTTCGTCGGCCAGGCTGAACCCTTGGCGCGCATCCAGGCACGACTGGGGCAGGGCGGGGCCGATGCAGCCTCTGCAGCAGCCCAGGCTGCTGCAGAGCGGCACACGGTATCGACCACGCTAGCCGCCACCAAGGCGCCTTCAACAGCCCAGCAGTCCACAGCAGTGCCGGGCCTGCAGGCCATCGCCGAGCATTTGCGCAGCTTGCTTGCCGACGAGCTGCGTCTGCCGGCTGAAGACATCGCCGACAACGAGCAATTCGTCGACCTGGGCCTCGACTCGATCACCGGCGTCACCTGGGTGCGACGGATCAATCAGCACTACGGCACGGCCATCGAGGCGATCCGCGTCTACAGCTATCCCACTCTGGCTCGTCTGGCTGAGCATGTGGCCGAACTGCTCCAGGCGGCGCCGCTGTCGAGCGTTGCCGAGGCTGCGATCGCGCCCGCCACACCGGGTTCCACCACCACGACGGAAGCCAACGCAGCGCCACCCAACGCACTGGATGCGGCCAGCGTGCGTGCGCATCTGCGCAGTCTGCTCGCCGACGAGTTGCGCCTGCCCGAGCCGGACATCGACGACGACGAACAGTTCGTCGACCTGGGACTGGACTCGATCACCGGTGTCACCTGGGTGCGCCGAATCAATACCCACTACGGCACCGCGATCGAAGCCATCCGCGTCTACAGCTACCCGACCCTGCGCCGGCTCGCCGAACACATCCTGGCAGAGGCCGCTACGGCGCGGCCGAGCTCAGCTGTGGAAGTCGCGCCAACGGTCCAGACCGTGGCCGATCCTCAGCCCGACCGACAACCGGCGCGCGCTGCGCTGCGGTCTGAGGCCCTGCTCGGCCAGCCTCTGCAGACCTGGCGCAACCGGCGGCTCTCCGCGGCGGCGCGGCTTGATGCTCGCCTTCCGCAGATCGCTGTGGTCGGAATGGCCGGGCGCTTCGCGCAGGCCGATGACATCGATCAGTTCTGGAACAATCTGGCCGCAGGCCGCGATTGCATCGAGGAGATCCCGCGGCAGCGCTGGGATATCGAGGCCTGCTTCGAGGCCGGCGAGGCTCGCCCCGGCAAGACCTACAGCCGCTGGATGGGCCTGCTGAGCGGCTATGACTGCTTCGATGCCGGCTTCTTCAACATCTCGCCGCGCGAGGCGCGCAGCATGGATCCGCAGCAGCGGGTGTTCCTGGAAGCCTGCTGGCACGCGCTGGAACACGCAGGCCACGCGCCTTCTGGAATGGCGGGCAGCCGCTGCGGCGTGTTCGTTGGCTGCTCGGCTGGCGACTACCACCAGCTGTCGCGTCGCGAGGCCCTGAGCGGGCAGGGCTTCACCGGCGCCGCGCCATCGATCCTCGCCGCGCGCATCGCCTACCTGCTCGATCTGCAGGGCCCCAGCGTGTCGATCGACACCGCCTGCTCGTCCTCACTGGTGGCCATCGCCAGCGCCTGCGACAGCTTGGCTTTGGGACATAGCGACATGGCCTTGGCCGGTGGCGTCAATGTGATGTCTGGCCCAGCCATGCAGATCATGACGGCCCAAGTCGGCATGCTCTCGCCGCAGGGTCGCTGCTTCAGCTTCGATGCCCGTGCCGACGGCATCGTCAATGGCGAAGGTGTGGGCGTTCTGCTACTGAAGCGCCTGGCCGAGGCCGAACGCGATGGCGACTGCATCCATGGGGTGATCGAGGCCTGGGGTGTGAACCAGGACGGCCGCACCAATGGCATCACCGCACCCAACCCCGAAGCGCAGACGCGCCTGCTGCGCCAGGTGCATGCCCGTTTCGGCATCCATCCGGCGAGTATCGAGTTGGTCGAGGCTCACGGCACCGGCACCGCCCTTGGCGACCCCATCGAGGTCGCCGGACTGAGCGCCGCCTTCGCCGGCGTGGCTGCAGGCAGCTGTGCCCTGGGTTCGGTCAAGAGCAATATCGGACACTGCCTGACCGCCGCCGGGGTGTCCGGCGTGCTCAAGCTACTGCTGGCGCTCAAGCACCGCCAACTGCCACCCAGCCTGCATTTCGAGCGACCCAATCCGCATCTGGCGCTGGAGCGCTCGCCCTTCCAGGTCAACACCCGCCTGCAGCCCTGGCTACCTCGCAGCGGGCTGCGTCGTGGCGCGGTCAATTCCTTCGGTTTCAGCGGCACCAATGCGCATGTGGTCATCGCCGAGCACGCCGGCCAGAGCGAGGCAGCCTCCACTGGCGGCGCAGCGGTGCTGTTGGCACTGTCGGCACGCAGCAGCGAGCGCCTGCGCGCCAGTGCGGCACGCCTGCTGGATTGGCTGCGTGCAAACCCAGGCCAGGATCTGCAGCGTCTGGCCTACACCCTGCAAGTCGGCCGCGACGCCATGGCCGAGCGCCTGGCCCTGGTGGTGGACTCACAGCCGACGCTGGAGCGCACGCTCGAGGCGGTGCTCACCGATTGGACCGACAGCGGCACCCGCACCCTGCCGCAGGTCCTGCGTGGCCAGGTCGGCGGCTCAGCCGCCTTGCGCGGCCTGATCGAGGACCCCGATTTCGGCGGCCTGCTGCAGAAGTGGATCGCTCGCGGCGATCTGCGCCGCCTGGCGGACTTGTGGACGCAAGGGCTTGATCTGCCCTGGACAGCCCTGCTTGGCGGTCGCCGGCCGCCGAGGCGTCTGGGCCTGCCGGGTTATCCCTTCCTGCGTGAGCGTCACTGGCTGCAGGCCACGGATACCCCGGTGCCCGCCGCAAGCCTCACTGCGCATCCGTTGCTGCAGAAGAACTGTTCGGACCTGCACGGGCAGCGCTACGCTGGCCGCATCGAGCAGTCGGTGTTCTGTATGCGAGACAGCCGCGAGTCCACTCAAGCGCTGCAGCTGATGACGGCGAGTGGTATCGAGATGCTCGCAGCCGCTGTGCGCGATGCCCTGCCCGCTGCGCGCACTTCGCCTGGGCTGCAGCTGTTCGATCTGCGCTGGTCGGCCAGACTGCCGGCGGGCGCGGTGCGAGTCGAGCTGGCGGGTGATGGCGAAGCAGTGGCCTTTGAATTGGCCGCTGATCAGGACACCCACGTAGCAGAACAGAACGCTCACGCAGGCCAGCACGCGCACCCGGTTGAACCTGCGCTATCAGGTTGGGCACAAGTCGAAGCATCGGCTCCGGCGCAGTTCGACCTTGTCGCCCTGCGCGCGGGTCTGGGCGCGGCCGAGCCCGCTCAGGGACTGTTGATGCAGCAGGCGCAGCGTTGCGGCTTGGATCTGCAGTCCCTGTTGCCCTGCATCGCCGAGCTGCGACGCGGCACCGCAGGCGTGCTTCTGCACCTGCAATTGCCGACGGAGCTCAACACGCCGGGGCTGGATCTGCAGCCTGTGCTGGTGGAAGCCGTACTGCACTGTGCCGCGGCCCTTGCGGCCACGGCTGAGCCGCCACAGGCCCTGGCAAATCTGCGTCTGTGGCGCAGTTCCACGAGCCCGAGCTGGGCCTGGCTGCAGCAAGGATCCGACGGCCGCTTCGATATCGATCTGCTGGATGCCGAGGGCCGCTGCTGCATCGCCCTGCGCGGGCTGGACTACACAGTCGACACGGCTGAGGCCCTCACCGACCTGGGAGCCGAGGTCGCCGTGCAGGCCACGCAGGCGCCGTCCATGCAGGCTGAGTCCTCGCAGGTGAGAGCCGAGCGCAGCGACAGCCGGACGATTGCAGGCATCGCGACAACCACTGAGCGGGCCGAACAACTCAGCAGCGTACAGATCCAGCAGCGACTGGCGCTCAGCCTGGCCGAAGCCCTGTACCTGCAAGCCAACGAGATCGACCCACAGCGCTCGTTTACCGAGCTCGGGCTCGATTCGATCATCGGCGTCGAGTGGGTCAAGGCGATCAATCGCGAGTTCGGCCTCGGCGTCGCGGCCACCCTGGTCTACGACTATCCGAATCTGGCCGCCCTGGCGGCACACCTGCACGCCGAGCTGGCGCGCAAGCTGCCACCGCAGGCGCCGGCAGTGCCTGAGCAAGCGCCCAGCTCGCCGCCGACAGCGGCCCCTGCGCGGGCGCCTGCGACCGCCTCGGCCTCCACAACCACGGCGGTCGACCCCGCTGCCGTGCTGCGCGAATTGCGCCACAGCCTGGCCGAGGCCCTGTTCATGCAGGCCGACGACATCGATCCGGCGCGCTCCTTCAGCGAGCTCGGCCTGGACTCGATCATCGGCGTGGAATGGGTGCGGGTCATCAATCGCCGCTTCGAGCTGCAACTGGCTGCCACCCAGATCTACGACTACCCCAGCCTGCAGGCTCTGGCGGCTCACATCGCCACAGCGCTGAAGCAGACGTCTGCGCGGACCCTGAACGAAACGGTCACGCCCGCAGGCATCGAGATCACGCGCAGCGAAGTCGAGGCCACGCAGCCACTGCCCGTGCGCAGCCTTGCAGCCGCCCCGCGCGCGCTGCGGTCGAAGCGTCCGCTGCCACGCGGCCGCGTCGATCAAAGCATCCGTTTCCGTCCGAAGTTCGATGCCCTGCACACCGGGCTGTACTTCCACTGCGCAGAGGCTCGCGGCGACTACGAAGCCCAGGGCGAGTTCGAACTGCGCTGCACGCTGACGCCCGAAAGCAACGTCTGCCTGCGCGAACATGTGGTGTTCGGCGAGCACCTGCTGCCCACCGACGCCTACGTCGAGCTGGTGTACGCCGGCTTCCGCAGCTATTTCGACGCGCCGCGGGTCTGTCTGGAACAGCTCAGCCTGTCCAGCCCCCTGCTCGGCCAACACGGCCAGCCGCGGCACGTCCGTCTGCTGTTCCGCCGCGCAGAGCAGGACCTGCAGTTCTTCCTGCGCTCGGCCAGCGGGCCTGAGTTCAGCGACGAACGCCTGCATGCGCAGGGCTTCATCCGCGTCGACCGCGAGGCCCCTGAGCCGCTCCAGCCGCGGCAAGCGCCGCACTTCACGGTGCTGGACTCCCTGCCCGCCACCGCCATCCCAACCAATGCCGGCCAGCACTATGCGCCGCTGCAGGCACTGCACCTGGGCGAGCGCCACGCGCTGGGTGAGATCCATGTAGCCGCGCACAGCTTCGGCTTCCTGTGCTCACCCTTCGCTCTCTATGGGGGACTGTGCACCGCGATCAACTTCGGTGCCTACGCGGTGGCTGCACGCTTCGGCGCCAGCGAAGATCAATTCCTGCCGGTGCGAGTCAGCCGCCTGCGCCTGCTGGGCGAACTGCAGCAGCAGAATTATCGTTGCCATGCCGAACTGCTCTCGGTCGACCGCGACAGCGTCGAGCTGGCGTTTGAACTGGTGGATGCCAGCGGTGAGGTGATGCTGAGGGTCGACTCGATCCAGCTGCGCCGGGTCGCGGCTGCCACCCTGCGGCAGTCGCTGCAGCCCAGTGCTGCTCTGCCTGTCCGCGCCCGCCGTACGACCGATCCGGAGCCGGTCGCGGTGATTGGCCTGTCCTGCCGTTTGCCGATGGCGGCTGACGTGGATGCGCTGTGGCAGAACCTGATCGAGGGCCGCGACTGTGTGGTCGAGGTCCCCGAGCAGCGCTGGGGCGCGCACTCCGGCTGGTATCACCCCGACCCGCGTCACCCGCACAGCGCCTACTCGCGCTGGGCCGGTCTGCTGGACGGCATCGACGAGTTCGATGCGCTGTTCTTCGGCATTTCCCCCGTCGAGGCCGAGCTGATCGATCCGCAGCAGCGCGTGTTTCTGCAGGAGTGCTGGCGCGCCATCGAAAGCGCGGGACACGCGCCCTCCAGCCTGGCTGAGCGCAACTGCGGTGTGTATGTCGGCTGCGGCGGCGGCGACTACGTGCGGGTACTGGGCGAGTACGGCCAGGACACCGCGGGGGCGGCCTTCATGGGCAGCTCAAACGCGATCCTCGCCGCGCGCATCGCCTACCAACTGAATCTGAAGGGCCCGGCACTGGCGATTGATACCGCCTGTTCGTCCTCCCTGGTGGCCGTCCATCTGGCCTGCGAAAGCCTGCGCGCCGGCGAGTGCGAGCTGGCCCTGGCCGGTGGTATCAACCTGCTGACTACGCCGATCGGCCATATCCTCACCTCGCAGGTCGGCATGCCCTCACAACAGGGCCGCTGCGCCAGCTTCGACGCCAGCGCCGACGGTATCGTGTTCTCGGAAGGCTGCGGCGTGGTGGTGTTGAAGCCGCTGTCGGCAGCGCTGCGCGACCAAGACGAAATCCACGGCGTGATCGTGGGCTCGGGCATCAATCAGGATGGCCGCACCAATGGCATCACCGCGCCGAGCTCGACCGCTCAACAGCGTCTGCTGCGCGATGTCTACCAGCGCTTCGCCATCGATCCGGCGCGGATCGGGTACATCGAGGCACATGGCACCGCCACGGCGCTCGGCGATCCGATCGAGGTCAACGCGCTGCGCCGGGTGTTTGACGAAGCCGGCGCGGCGCCGGGCAGCTGTGCGCTGGGCTCGATCAAGAGCGCCATCGGCCATACCGGCTTTGCCGCCGGTGTCGCTGGCCTGATCAAGACCCTGCTCTGTCTGCAGCACCGCCAGCTGGTGCCCTCGCTGCACTACCGTCAGCCCAATCCGTACATCGAGTTCGACGGCGGGCCGTTCCACGTCAACACGACGCACTGCGATTGGGTCAGCGCGCAGCCGCGACTCGCGGCGGTCAGCTCGTTCGGTTTCAGCGGCACCAATGCGCATGTGGTGCTGGCGCAGTCGCCACAGCCGGAGTTGCTGGCCAAGGCTTGTGAAATGCAGGTCGATGAAGTGCTGGTGCCGCTGTCGGCGCGCACCAGCGAGGCCCTGCTGGCCCAGGTTGAAGCCTTGCTGCAGACCCTGCAGCGCAGGCCGCGGCTCGACCTGCAGCGCCTGGCCTGCACCCTGCAAACCGGTCGCGACGCGATGCCCCATCGGCTGGCCCTGCGTGTGCGTTCACTCACCGAGTTGGCTCAGCGCCTGCAGCAGTGGGTGCAGGGTGAGGTGCGAATCGAAGGTCTGCATCGCGGCCAGTTGACTCGCGCCGACGATGCGCTGTCGATGCTGGCCAGCGATCCCGGCATGCACGCCCTGGTCGAGCAGTGGATGCGCGCCTGCCAGTACGAGCGCCTGGCCGAACTCTGGGTGCGCGGCTTCGAGCTGGACTTCGCCACCCTGTATCCGCAGGGCCGCCCACGTCGCCTGCGCCTGCCCGGGTATGCCTTCGCCCGCGAGCGTTGCTGGGTGTCCGAAAAGCCGGGTTCGCGCCGAGCGCCCCATCGCGAAGGCGGCGCGCACGCTGCGCTGCATCCCCTGTTGCACAGCAATCGCTCCGATCTGGGTCAACAGCGCTATGTCAGCCGCTTCGACGGCAGCGAGTTCTTCCTGGCCGAGCATCGAGTGCAGGGCAGCGCGGTGCTGCCGGCCGTCGCCTATCTGGAAATGGCCCGCGCGGCCCTGGTCGATGCCCTGCCTGGCCACACCACGAGCGTGCTGGAGTTGCAGCATGTCGCCTGGGCCCAGCCGCTGCGGCTGGGTGATGTGCCGGTCGCGGTGGAAACTGCGGTCTTTGTCGAGGTTGAAGGCCGCTTCGGCTTCGAGATCGTCAGCTTCACCGAGACCGAGACCGATGCGGATGTCGATGTAGATGCGTCGGCGCTGTCGACCTTGCACTGCCAGGGCAGCGCCGCGCTGGTCACCGCACGCACTGCCGTACTCGACGTGGACGCACTGCGCCAGCGCCTGCGCCCGGCCGATGATCTGCCGGCGCTGTATTCGCGCTTTGCCGAGCGCGGGCTCGACTATGGGCCGGGCTTCCGTGCTGTCGTCGCCCAGTGGCAGGGCAGGGGCGAGGTGCTGCTGCAACTCGATCTGCCTTCCGCGCTGCGCGCCGAAGCCTCTGCCTATGTGCTGCACCCCAGCCTGCTCGACGGCGCCCTGCAGGGCTCGATCGAACTGGCTGCCGACTCGCAGCTGCGGCTGCCGTTCGCGGTCGAGTGTGTACGCGTGTTCGCTGCCTGTGGCCCGCGTATGTATGCCTGGCTGCGGCGTTCCGCTGGCTCCGGATCCACGGCGGGTGAGGCCCTGCACAAGGTCGATATCGATCTGTGTGACGCGCAGGGCCAGGTCTGCGTGCAGTTGCACGGTTTCTCTTCACGGCCACTGCAGTCCGCCGAGGGCTTCGACGAAGCCCACTACCGATCGATCATCGCCGGCCTGCTGAGCCATGAGCTCTCTGCCGACCAAGCCATGGAACTGGGTTGACCCGATGAAGCATGAGTTGGCGAACATTTACCGTGAGCTGGCCGCTGGCCGGCTGAACCAGGACCAGGCCCTGCAGCAAATCCGCAGGCTGAGGCAAGGCCGTGCACAGGGATCCAGCAGCGCCGCTGTTCTCGAACCCTCGGGTCGCGAACCGCCTGATCGAGAGCAGCCCCATCGAGAGCAGCCCGCTCGCGAAGCCTGCGCGCTCGACGTGCAGGCTGAGACTCTGCTGGCGCAGCCGCAGTGGCAGGCGCTCAGCGAGCCTCCCGCAGCGAATCCGCGCACCTATTCGACGCATACCGTGCTGCTGTGCGGATTCGACCAGGCTGCGGTGACCAAATTGCGCGTGGCCCTGCCGAAGGCGCAGTGCCTGCACCTGCCCGATGCGGAGGGTGAGCACGCTGCGCTGGCCTTCGAGCGCTGGACCCTGGCGGCCGTGCAAGGCGCCCAGGACCTGCTGCGGCAGACACCACAGGCGCCTTGCCTGCTGCAGATCGTGATCGCCGAAGCCGAGGCTGCATGCTTCGGTGCGGGCCTCGCCGGCCTGCTGGAAAGCGCTGGATTGGAGAACCCTCTGCTGCATGGCCAGGTGCTGTGCGTGCCAGCCACTCTGCAGCCTCAGGCATTGGCACTCGCGGTATTGGAGCAGGCCCGGCAACCGCAGCGCCGACTGCTGAAACTCCACGACGGGGCATGGTTCGGCCGCGACTGGCAGTTGCAGCCCGTGGAGGACACCGCTGCGCAGGCCGTGCCTTACCGCGAGAGCGGTGTCTACCTGATCAGCGGTGGTCTGGGCGGTTTGGGTCGGCAGTTTGCAAGCGAATTGCTGGCCCATGCAGGCGAGTTGACCCTGGTCCTGTGCGGGCGCTCGGAACTCGACCCACCGCGACAGGCCGCACTGCAAGCCCTGGCCCGTCCGGGCGCGCAGCTGGTGTATCGGCGCTGTGAGATCGCCGACCCGGCAGCGGTGCAGGCCCTCGTGCAAGGCATCGTCACTGAGTTCGGTCGTCTCGACGGCGTGCTGCATATCGCAGGCGAACTGCAGGACGAATTTCTGCTGCGCAAGACCCAGGTACAGGCGCGCCGCGTGCTCGCCTCCAAGGTCACCGGCACACGAAATCTGGATGCCGCCACCGCCTCGCTCGATCTGGATTTCTTCGTACTGTTCTCGTCCATTGCCTCCTGGGCCGGCAACCTCGGCCAGGCTGACTATGCGGCGGCAAATGGCTTCATGGAGCAATTCGCTGGCTGGCGCCAAGCCCAGGTTGTAGGCGGGGCACGTCGCGGCCGCAGCCTGGCGATCGCTTGGCCGCACTGGGCCGACGGTGGCATGCATATCGACGCAGCCAGCCTGCGTCGGCTGGAGCAGCGCACCGGCCTGCGCTCGCTGCCGAGCGCAGCGGCCTTGGCGGCCTTCCGTGCTGCGCTCGCAGCGGACATCCCTCACCTGATGGTGGTGCACGGCCCGCGCGCCGAATTGAACCAAGCCTTGCAGCGCTGTGGTCGCAATCCTGCGCCCGCCGCTGCGGTCGCGCTCTCGAGCGCGGCCGCCTCAGGCACGCAAGCAACGACCGCCTCGTCCTCGACCGCCTCGAACAGCGAACTGCTGAGCCACACCAGCGAATGGTTGCGCCAGCAGTTCTCCGAGTTGCTGAAGATTCCGGCGGCACGCATCGACAGCAGTGCACCGCTGGAGCAGTACGGCATCGATTCGATCCTGGCCATGGACCTCACCAGCCAGCTCGAAACGCATTTCGGCAGCTTGGCCAAGACCCTGTTCTTCGAGTATCAGACCCTGGATGCCCTGGCCGAATTCCTGCTGCGCACCCAGCGTCCGCGTCTGTTGCAGATACTGGCACCGGCCGCTCCGTCGCCCGCCTCCCGCAGCGTCGTCGCGCAGGCACCGGTGTCTACCAGCGTGCCGGCGCCGCGGCGGCGCGCACGCCAACGCTTTGTGCAAGCGCAGGCAATGTCGGAACAGAGTTCCACCGCTGGGGGTTCGGCCGCGGCAATCGGAGCCGCCGCCGAGCCCATCGCCATCATCGGCCTGAGTGGTCGCTACCCCTGCTCGCCCGATCTGCAGGCCTTCTGGGAAAACCTGCGCGAGGGCCGCGACTGCATCGTCGAGGTGCCACCGGAGCGCTGGCCCTGGCGCGAGCACTACAGCGAAGATCGCAGCGCGCCCGGCCGGCACTACAGTCGCTGGGGCGGCTTCATCGAAGGCGCTGACGAGTTCGACCCGCGCTTCTTCAACATCGCCCCGCGCGAGGCCGCCGCCATCGACCCGCAGGAGCGCGTGTTCCTGCAGCATGCCTGGCTGGCCATCGAGGATGCGGGCTACAGCCGCGCCGCCCTGCAATTGCCCGAGGCGGATGGCCTGCCCGGTCAGGTCGGTGTCTACGTCGGCGTGATGTACGGCGAGTACAACCTGAGCGGCAGCCTGGCCGGCATCGCCAACCGGGTGTCGCACTGCCTCAACCTGCATGGGCCAAGCCTGAGCCTGGACACCATGTGTTCGTCCTCGCTCACCGCCATCCATCTGGCCTGCCAGGACCTGCGCTCAGGGCGTACCCGCATGGCGCTCGCCGGCGGCGTCAACCTGAGCGTGCATCCCAACAAGTACACGATGCTGAGCGCCGGCCAGTTCATTTCCGGCGATGGCCATTGCCAGAGTTTCGGCGAGGGCGGCGACGGCTATATCCCCGGAGAAGGCGTGGGTGTGGCGGTACTGAAGCGCCTGTCTGACGCACTGCGCGACGGCGACCCCATCCATGGCTTGATCCGCGCCAGCGCGATCAACCACGGTGGCAAGACCAATGGCTACACGGTGCCGAACCCGCAGGCCCAGGCCGAGGTGATCCGCCGCGCCCTGCGCGAAGCCGGGGTGGAGGCCCGCGCAGTCAGCTATGTCGAAGCCCACGGCACCGGCACCAAGCTCGGCGATCCGATCGAGATCGCGGCGCTGACCCGTGCTTTCGAAGCGTCTGGCCCGCCCGGCCGTCACGGCGATTGTCTGATCGGTTCGGCCAAGTCCAACATCGGTCACTGCGAGTCGGCCGCCGGCATTGCCGGGCTCAGCAAGATTCTGCTGCAGCTCCGCCACGGCAGCATTGTGCCCTCCCTGCATTCGCGGGTACTGAATCCGCATATCGATTTCGCTGCCACGCCCTTTGTGGTCTGTCAGCAGCTGCAGTCCTGGCAGCCCCCCCTGCTGGACGGCCGCGCACAGCCGCGAATCGCTGGCCTGTCCTCGTTCGGTGCGGGTGGCTCCAATGCCCATCTGCTGATCGAGGAATACCGTGCCGACACCCCGGCAGCTCGCCTGCAGGGTGCTCACTTGTTTCCCTTGTCGGCACGTACGAGCGACGCCCTGCAGGCCCGCGCGGCCGACCTGCTCACCTGGATCGAAGACGGCCGTGCCGGCAGTGATCTGCTCGCTATCGCCTGGACCCTGCAAGTCGGGCGTGAGCCGATGGACGAGCGCCTGGCCCTGGTGGCGAGCGACTCTGAGCAGCTCGCCCAGCTGTTGCGCGCCTATCTGCAAGGCGAGCAGCCCGTCGGCCTGTGGCGTGGTCGTGCACGCTCCCGTCTGCAGCAAGCAGAGGCGCCAATCAGCAGCGTGGAAGAACTGTCTGCGTGGATGCAGGCAGGTGCGCTGGATCGGCTGGCCGCAGCCTGGGTGGTGGGCCAATCGATCGACTGGCCTGCCTTGCACGCGCCGCACGCCCTGCCTCGACGGATCAGCCTGCCCGGCTATGCGTTTGCACGTGAACGTTACTGGCAGGCCCCAGCGGCAGCGCTGATGGAGGCGCCCGCTCGGTTGCACCCGCTGCTTCACCGCAATTGTTCTGATCTGGATGGACTGCGTTTCGAAAGCCGCTTCGATGCCGGCGAGTCCGTGCTCGAGCGCGCCGGCGACGAGGTCCGGCTGCCGCCCCTGCTGCTGTTGGAGATGGCGCTGGCGGCACTGGCCGCGGCACGCCCCAACGAGGGCATTGAGGCTTGGGAGCTACACGATCTGCGCTGGGGTGCAGCCGTCGAGCTGCGCGGTCTAGCGCTCGACACCCTGCTGCTGCCGGTCGACCAGGGCGGGCTGGATATCGAAATCGGCCTCGATGCCGAGCGGGTGCTTTGGCAGGGCCGTGCGCGTCCACTCGCAGATCAAATCGGGCGCGTCGCACTGAGCACGGTGATCGCCAGCCTGCCGCCCCTGAGTGACTCCGAATGCGAGGCGCTGGGCGTAGTCGGACTGCGCCGCTGTCATCGGCTCGGTCGGCAGTGGTGTGCGGAACTCCAACTGCCGGCAGCCGTGGGCCCAGGCGTGCACGCCCTACCCATGCTGCAGGCGGTGTCGAGCCTGTTGCCGGCGATCGGCCAGGCTGTCGAGCCGCTGGCCTTGCGCAGCCTGAGCGTGCAAAAGCGCTGCCCGCAGACCGTGTGGTTGTGGCTGCGTCCGGGCAGTTCCGGTCTGGACATCGATCTCTGCGACGCCGAGGGCGACATCTGCCTCGCCCTGCAGGGCCTGCAATTGCAGTCCGCTCCTGCGCAGATTCCGCAGGGCACCGCCTCGCCACGCATCAAGGGCGACATGCCCGCAGTCGACGCGCTTCCGCTGGAAAGGGCGGCGCAGTCAGCGGAACGCGCTCCGGCCGTCGTCGCTGCGCCAGTGAAGGTGTCAGCGCCCATCCATGCGTTGCCTCTGCGTCTGGCCGAGATCGCACTGATCGATTCTGCAATTCTGCGCGTCGCGCCGCCGGCGCTGACCGACCCTTCAACCCCACAACCCAAGCCCAGCAGCAGCATCGGCTTGGGCTCGCTGAATGCCGCCGTTGTGATCAGCGATGAGGCCGTAGCGGCCAAACCGCGCATTCGCCTGCCAGAACCCTGGGATGCCGGGATCGAGGATTCGTACGGTCGGGTGGAGCTGCCGCTGCGGCTGTTTGAACATGCTCAGGGCATCTACGTGGTTGAGCTGGCGGCGCTGCCGGTCGGGCAGCTCCTGCCTGCCCTGCAGGCGGCGCTGCGTCAATTGCAGGGCAGCTCTGCCGTGAGTGTGCTGCTGTTGCAGGCTCCTGCCAGCGGCTTGCACGGTGATCGCGAGGACGTCGACGCCCTGCTGAGCAGCGGCCTGCTGACCGACCTGATCACGCTGCCCTGCGCGGTGCTGGCAGCCTTGCCGGGCGATGCCACCGGCGCCGGCCTGCTGCTGGCGGCCGCCTGTGATTTCATGCTTTGTGCCGAGCACGGCGAATACGCCTACGCCGACTACCGCAGTGGCCTGCTGCCGACCTCGGCGGAACAGGCGTTTTTCGGCGCGCGTCTTGGCGCCAGCACTGCTTTCGACCTGCTGTTCGCACGCCCGCGCTGGCGTGGCAAGGCGTTGCCCGCGCTTGGCTGGAACTGCCCTGTGCTGCCTGCCGCGGCATTGGTCCCCGCAGCCCTGCGCTGGGCAGGGCAACTCGCGCACAAGCCCGAGCAATCCTTGCGTCTGCTCAAGGCGCATGTGTCACAGCCCCTGCTGCAGCCGCTGGCGCAGCTGAGCACGGCCGAGGGCTTTGCCTATGCATGTGCGCCGAGCGCTGGTGAACACAGTCGCGATGTGGACGATCAGAGCTTTCAAGCGCCCGCAAGCTGTGTGCTGATGCGCCTCGGCGATGGAGCTTCCGGCAATGACCTGGCCGCCCTGGTGGCCGATCTGCGCTTTGTGATCGAGCGCCTTGGTGATGGTGCGCCCTACAGCGCCCTGGTCCTGAGCAGCGACTTGCCGGCCTTCTTGCCTCTTGAGACGGCCACCGAATCCCTGTCGACACCGGCCCTGCTGCTGGAGCTGGCCGAGCTGTTGCGTACCTGTCCGGTTCCTGTAATCGCTGCGTTCGAGGCCGACGCCGGGTCCACCGGCTGGCTGTGCGGTCTGTTCTGCGACTTCGCGCTCTACAGCATAGACGGGCAGTACAGCGCCTCGGCGCTATGGACCCAGCCGGCGCTGGCCGACGCAGTCGCGCAGGCCTGTGAGCAGGCCCTGGGCGCGGCCTTCGGGCTGGAACTGCGGCTGTGCGGCTTGAGCCTGAGCGGTGCGGAACTGGCCTGCCGGGCCCGCTCGGTGCACGCACTGCCGGCGACCGAGGTGCTGAGCCAGGCACTGCATCTGGCGGAACGATTCGAGTCGATGCCGCGGGCGCAAGGGCTTGCACTCAAGCGGGCGTGGGCGCAGCAGCGCGATGAGCAACGACGGGCTCTGTCGGCCGCTGCCAGCGAGCTGCCTGCCGAGTGCGCAAAACCCTCGGTGGCGGTCGGCGAAGTGGGCCGCAGCCTGATCAGCAGCGCCGTGCTCAGCGCGGAGCTCGACGTCGATGGCGTGGCCCTGATCAAGATGCATGATCGGGCGGAACGCAATCTGTTCAGTCCGGCCCTGGTGCAGGCCCTGCAGCAGGCCTTCGAGGTGGTCGCCGCCGAACCCGCCTGCCGGGTCGTGGTGCTGACGGGCTATGACAGCTTCTTCGCCACCGGCGGTACTCGCGACACCCTGCTGGCAATCCAGCAGGGCCGCGCCAGCTTCACCGACGAGACCGTCTTCCAGCTACCGATGGACTGCCCCGTGCCGGTGCTGGCGGCCCTGCAAGGCCATGCCATCGGCGGTGGCCTGTCATTCGGCCTGTTTGCCGACCTGCACCTGCTCAGCGCCGAGAGCCGCTATTTGAGCCCCTACATGGGCTATGGCTTCACCCCAGGCGCGGGATCGACCCTGCTGCTGCCGGCGCGACTGGGCCTGGACCTGGCGCGGGAGAGCCTGTTCGGTGCTCAGGAGATCTCCGGACAGGCCTTGCGCGAACGCGGCTGCGCGGTTCCGGTGCTGCCCCGCGCCGAACTGTTGCCCGCCGCCCTGGCCTGCGCCCGACGCATCGCCGAGCTGCCGCGGCAGCGCCTGATCGCGCTGAAGCAGGCCTGGCGCCACTCCCTGCTGCAGGCGCGGCCGGACATCTACCGGCGTGAGCTGAAGATGCACGCGCAGACATTCGTTGGCAACGAAGACACCCTGCAACGCATCCGCAGCCGGTTCGAGCCGAGCGCCGCGCTGCCTTCTGAGCCCTCGTCGCTGCCTGAATCAGCAGACGCTGCGGCGCAGCCCGTATCGCCGCCCGTCGCTCTATCGACCACGCAGCTCGACTCGCCGGCACCTCAGGCCGCCCCGACCCTCACCAAGGTTCTGGTCGATATTCGCGGCATGCTGGCGCAGGAGCTGTTTCTGCAGCCGGACGAGATCGAGGCGCAGACCCCCTTCATCGATCTCGGCCTCGACTCGATCACCGGGGTGACCTGGATCCGTCGGATCAATGCCGAGTACGGCACGGATATCGAAGCCACCCGGGTCTACAGCCATCCGACCCTGCAGTCGCTGGCCGAACTGGTCGCCGCAGAGGCGGCCGCCCAGGTCGGTGCAACCGCGGCAGGTTCATCGCCGGCGCCTGCTGTGCAGTCTGCAGCGGTTGCGGTTGCGGTCTCGGTGGTGACGCCCAACTCAATGCCGAGCCCAGCGCGCACACCCGCGCCGCGCACGGTACCGGCAGCGGCCGAGCTCATCGCCCGACTGCGCACCCTGCTGGCCGAGGAGCTGCATCTCGCTCCGGACGAGATCGATGCCGACGCGCAGTTCATCGACCTGGGCCTGGACTCGATCACCGGCGTGACCTGGGTGCGCCGCATCAATGCCGACTACGGCACCGACATCGAAGCCACCCGCGTCTACAGCCACGCCAGCCTGAGCGCGATGGCCCAGTTGCTGCGTCAGGAGCTTGCGAGCGCACCGATCGCCGACAGCCCCGCGGCCCCACCGCGGCCAACGCCGACAGCGGCGCCCGTTGCGCCCTCGGCCACGGGTTTTGATGCAAGCACGACGCGCGTAGTGCAGTCGGCTGCGCCAGTTGCCTCGCCGACGCCTGCGCCGATATCCCCAGCCAGCCCGTTGAGCAGTTGGCGAGCTCGACGCGGCCGTGCCCCAGCCGCGCCCGTGCCTGCGCCCATCGCCATCATCGGCAGCGCGGGCCGCTTCGCCCGAGCCCGCGACCTTGAGACCTTCTGGGCCCATCTGGCCGGCGGCGTCGATTGCGTCGATGAGGTCGCCGCCGAACGCTGGTCACTGCAGCGCTGGTACCAGGCCGGCGCGCCGGCACCCGGCAAGACCAATAGCCGCTGGTTGGGTGCCCTGCCTGAGTACGATTGCTTCGATCCGTTGTTCTTCAGCATTTCGCCGACCGAGGCCGAATGCATGGAGCCACAGCAACGGGTGTTCCTGGAAACCTGCTGGCATGCCATCGAGAACGCAGGCCGCGCGCCGCAATCGCTGTCGTCCAGCCAATGCGGCGTGTTCGTCGGCTGCGGCCCCAGCGACTACCTGCATGCAGCGCCCGAACAGTTCAGTGCACAGGGCTTCACCGGCACCGCCACCTCGATCCTGGCCGCGCGCATCGCCTACGTGCTGAATCTGCGTGGCCCCTGTGTATCGATCGACACCGCCTGCTCGTCCTCCCTGGTCGCCATCGCCAATGCCTGCGACAGCCTGAACGCCGGCAGCAGTGATCTGGCGCTCGCAGGCGGTGTCTATGTGATGGCGGGCCCGGGCATGCACGTCATGACCGCCCAGGCCGGCATGCTGTCCACCGACGGCCGCTGCCACAGCTTTGATCAGCGCGCCAACGGCTTCGTGCCTGGCGAGGGCGTCGGCGTACTGCTGCTGAAACGCCTCGCCGACGCGCAGCGCGATGGCGATTCCATCCAGGCGGTGATCGAGGCCTGGGGCATCAACCAGGATGGCAAGACCAATGGCATCACCGCGCCCAACGAAGAGGCGCAGACCCGACTGCTGCAATCGGTCTACCGCCGATTCGCGATCAAGCCCGACGAGCTGCAGCTGATCGAGGCGCATGGCACCGGCACCAAGCTGGGCGATCCGATCGAAGTCGCCGGTCTGAAGGCGGCGTTCAAGCCCCACACAACACGCAGCGGCTACTGCGCACTGGGCTCGGTGAAGAGCAACATCGGTCACTGCTTGACCGCTGCCGGCGTGGCCGGCGTGCTGAAGATCGTTCTGGCGATGAAGCACAGAATGCTGCCGCCGAGCCTGCACTACCAGCACTGCAATGAACATATCCGGCTCGATGGCAGCCCGTTCTATGTGAACGACCGCCTGCGCCCATGGACGGTGGAGAGTGGGCAGCGCCGACGTGCCGCGGTGAGCTCGTTCGGTTTCAGCGGCACCAACGCGCACCTGGTGTTGGCCGAGCCGCCCGTGGCTGCGCCGCGCGCGGCCACAAGCCTGCGCCGAGACCCCGCGGGCCGACTGCCCATGCCTTTGTCAGCGCGCACCGAAGCGCAACTGCGCCAGCGCGTCGGGGATCTGCTGGCCTGGCTGCGCTCGGCCGATGCCAGCCTGCGGATCGAGGAACTGGCCTGCAGCCTGCAGCTTGGCCGCGACTCAATGGACGAACGCCTGGTCTTCATGGTCAGTACGCTCGATGAGTTGCGGCAGGCCCTGCAGGACTGGCTGGGCCAGGGCTCCGCCACGATCGAGACCCTGCGCGGCCAGACCCGTCGTCACCGCGAAGAACTGAAGCTGATCGCCCAGGACGCCGAAATGCGCGCCACCCTGGTCGAAAAATGGCTGAGCCAGGGCCAGCTCAGCAAACTGATGGGCCTGTGGGCCAAGGGCATGGAGTTCGACTTCGGCCTGCTCTACGGCACCGAGCGCCCGTTGCGGCTCGCCCTGCCGGGCTATCCGTTTGCGCGCGAACGCTATTGGCTGGGGCGCGAGCCAGATGCCCCATGCTTGCCAGCGAACTCAGGTGAGTCACTACCAAGCCCACCGAGTGGGGAGCCGCAACCGGGCCCGCAGCCGAACTGCTTCCTGCCCTGCTGGCAGGTCGAACCCGCGGCATCGGTACCCGTCACGCTCGGCAAGAGGGCACTGATCGTCAGCACGGGCAGCATCGATTTCGCGCAAACGCTGTACAGCGAATTGTTGCGCCTGGGCTGGACCGCGGTCGATCTGGTCGAAGCGACGCAGTTGGCAGACTTCTCCACGCTGCTGATGGGTCTGGACCTGAACACAGCAATCGACTGTCTGTTCTTCCTCGCGCTCGACTCAGAGCCCGTGCGCTTCGACGCCGAAAGCGTGCAGCGAGCGCAGGAATGCAATGCCATTCTGCTGCTGCGACTGCTGCAGGCCTTGAAGCGCGAATCGCGGATCGCCGCCCGCGTGGAAACCTGGGTACTCAGCCTTGATCTGTATCCGCAGGCCGGCGCACAGGCCCGCTACTGGGGGGCGGGCGCCAGCGGCTTGGCCTATGCCTTGGCCCAGGGCAGCCACGCTCACCGGGTGCGCAACATCGATCTCAGTACGAGCGATCTTCAGGATCCGCAGGCCCGGCAGGCGCTACTGCATGCGATCTGTACCGAACCTGCCTCCGACCGCGGTGAAGTGGTGAAGCTGAGCGCAGGCAAACGCCTGCTGCAAGGCTTCCGCCCCTTGGTCTGGGATGCAAGCGCAGCGAGCGCACTGCGCCACGCCGGTGTCTACGTGATCGTCGGCGGCAGCGGCATCGTCGGCCGCATCATTACCCGTCATTTGCGCCAGAAGTACGCAGCGCAGGTGGTCTGGATTGGCCGCAGTGCAGCTGATGCACCACGTATACGTGCAGCGCTGCACACACTCGATGGCCTGCCCGGTTGCTTGAGTTACGAGCAGGCAGACGCGCTGGACGCAGCCGCGCTTGGGGCTGCGGTCGCACGCATCCGCCAGCGACACCCGCAGCTTCACGGCGCCCTGTTCTCGGGCATGGTGTTTGCCGCTGAAGGCTTGGTCGAACAGGTCGAAGAGGCGGATTTCCGCGAAGTGTTGGAGGTCAAGACTCGCGGCATTCAAGCCTTTCACCACGTGTTCGCTGACGCCGGCCTGGATTTCCTTTGCCACTTCTCGTCCGGCCAGGCATACGCGTTTTCCGGCGCGGCTCGTCTGCCTGCCTACGCCAGCGGTATCGTCGCCGCCGATGCCTATGCGCGCGCCGTGGCCAGCTCCGCAGACTGCCCTGTTGGGATCATCAACTGGGGCTTCTGGCGGGCCGCGGTCAACGAACGCGTCGAGAAGCTCGACGGCGTCTCGACGCGCAGCCTGGATGCCCTTGAAGACGCCGAGGGCTTCGCCTGCCTTGAGCACTTTCTGGGCGAACTGCAGCGCGGTCGCCTGCAGCAATTGCTGTGCATGCGTGCATCGAGCGAGGTAGCAGCATTGATGCGCGATGGCAGCGGAGAGTCCGTTGCCCTCGCGCCCTGTAGTCCATCAGTCGCGATGGGCGACTTGCTGCACACGGTGGCTCCGCCGCGCGAGCATATCGAGAACTTGTTGGGGGCCCAGAGTCGACGCGGGCTGGAGGGCTGGTTCGCCCGCCTGCTTGCCCAGCAGATCGGTTCGCTTATCGCCGAGGCGGGCATCGGTCTGCCGGTCGGACTGGACACACTGAGGCGTGCCTGTGGTGTTGTCGAGCGGCATGCCAACTGGTTCCACTACAGCCTGGATCTGCTTGCCGAGGCCGGCCTGGCGCACGTGGAGGGTCCACGCCTGCTGAGCCTGCAGCTTGAAGCGCGCAACACCTTGATCACTGCCTGGCAAGCCCACCGAACCAGCCTGCATGCCGAGCGCGACGTGAACGCGCTCATCGAATTGAGTGAAGAGTGCCTGCGCCGCTTGCCCGAGATCCTGCGCGGACGGATGACGGCCACCGATGTGCTGTTCCCGCAGGGCTGCATGGACCGGGTCGGTGCCCTGTATCGAGACAATGCCGTAGCCGACACCTTCAACGAGTTGGTCGCCGCGACCGTGGCCCGCTATGTCGAGGCACGGCTGCAGCAGCAGCCACTGGCCCGCCTGCGCATTCTGGAGATCGGGGCCGGCACGGGCGGCACTTCGGCAGCTGTATTCCGGCAACTGCAGCCCTACCGCGATTCGATTGATCAGTACTGCTACACCGATCTGTCCAAGGCGTTCTTCTTACACGCACAGGATCGCTTCCTGCCGGACAACCCCTACCTCACCTGTCAGCGCCTGGACATCGAGCAGGAGTTGCAGCCCCAAGGGCTGCAGCTGGGCAGTTTCGATCTGGTGCTGGCCACCAATGTGCTGCATGCGACCCGCGACATCCGCACGACCCTGCGCCATGCCAAATCTGCACTGCGCGGTGGCGGGTACTTGATCGTCAACGAAATGTGCAAGCGCTCACTGGCGACACACCTGAGCTTCGGCTTGCTCGACGGCTGGTGGCTGTTTGAGGATCCCGAGCTGCGCATTCCCGGCTGTCCGGGTTTGTTTCCTGAGACCTGGCAGCGGGTGCTGGCCGAGCTGGGCTTCGGTCCGGTCTGGCTACCGGCTCGCGAGGCACACGCACTCGGCAATCAGGTACTGGTCGCGGCCAGCGACGGCTTGCTCACCCAGCGTCGCACGGTGACCGCGAGCTCGGCCGCCGAGCCATTACCCGGCCCGCCGACTGCGGTGCGCAAGCCGCAGACTCCGGTGGTCGCGCGTCCACAGACCGACCTGCCCAGCTGGATTCACGAAGTCATTCTGGACTGCCTGGCAAGAACCCTGAAGCTGCGTGTCGAAACCATCGACCCGGGCATGGCGTTCTCTGACTACGGGGTCGATTCCATCCTCGGTGTCGGCTTCGTCGACCAGGTGAATGCCCGCCTCGGGCTCAGCCTCAACACCGCAATCATCTTCGAATACGCTTCGATCGACCGCCTGAGCGCCCATTTGGCTGAGCAGCATGCAACAGCCATTGCGGCGGCGGCAGCGCCCGCTCAGAGGAAGCTGCAGGACGCCCCCATTGCCAAGGTCCCTGCGACGCCGCCCGCACCTGTAGCGCCGATGCCGATGAGGGGCTCTATCGCTTCTGCGACTGCCACTTCCCACGCCTGCGAGATCGCGATCATCGGCATGTCCGGCCAGTTTCCGAAGGCCACCAACGTGCGCGAGTTCTGGCACAACCTGGCCAATGGCATCGATGCAGTGGAGGAGCTGCCACCGCACTACCTGAATCTGGCCACCGGCTACAGCCCGGTCAAGCAGCGCGGTCGCACGCGCTGTCGATGGGGCGGCATCCTCGCCGACCGCGATTGCTTTGATCCGCTGTTTTTCAGCATCTCGCCCAAGGAAGCGGAGGCCATGAATCCGCACCAGCGCCTGGTGATGCAGGAGAGCTGGAATGCGCTGGAAGACGCCGCCTACGATCCACGCGCGCTGGCCGGAAGCCAGACCGCGATCTATGTCGGTGCCGAGCCCAGCGGCTATGTGGGCGACAGTTTCACCGGATTGTCGGACGCGATCATCGCCTCAAGGCTGTCGTACGCGCTCGACTTCAAGGGTGCAGCCTTCGTGGTCAACACCGGCTGTTCGTCTTCGGCAGTCGCTATCCATCTGGGCTGCGAGAGTCTGCGTGCCGGCGAATCCGATCTGGTGCTCGCTGGCGGAGTCAACGCCTGCCTGCACCAGAACGTCCTGGTACGCCTCGATCAGATCGAAATGCTTTCGCCCAGTGGGCGCTGCCATACCTTCGATCGTTCCGGCGACGGCACCTTGATTTCCGAGGGCGTGGGCATGCTGGTGCTGAAGCGTCTGCCCGAAGCCATCACCGATGGCGATCACATTCATGGCCTCCTGTGTGCCTCGGGCATGAACCAGGACGGCGCGAGCAACGGAATCACGGCACCCAGTGGCGCGGCGCAGGAGCAGTTGATTGACAGCGTGTATGCCCGCTACGGCATTGATGCGCGGCAAATCAGCTATGTCGAGGCGCACGGCACCGGTACTCGGCTGGGCGATCCGGTGGAAACCAATGCCTTGGTCCGTGCCTTCCGCCGCCACAGCGCCGACACCGGCTGGTGCGTGGTAGGCAGTGCCAAATCGCACCTTGGCCATGCGGCCGCCGCAGCCGGCGTCATCGGCATCATCAAGGTGCTGTTGTCGATGCGACACCGACACCTGCCGCGCTTGCTCAACTTCCGCGAGCTGAACCCGCTGATCGAGTTCGCCGACTCGCCCTTCCAGATACCCGAACACGCCCGCGAGTGGACGTCGCCCGCGGGGGTGCCACGCATGGCGGCAGTCAACTCCTTCGGTCACAGCGGTACCAATGTGCATCTGGTCCTGCGCGAGCACCTGCTGCCGCCGAGAAAGGAAGACTCTGCACGGCGGCAGGCGATACCGCTGTCGGCCAGAACTGCCGAGCAGTTGCGTCAGCGTGTGGAGGACCTGCTGGCGCGGCTTGCCGAGCAGCCGGAGAGCATCGATCTTGGCGACCTTGCGTTCACCCTGCAGTGCGGGCGCGAGTCCATGGAGCATCGTCTGGGTCTGGCGGTCAGCCGCCTTGATGAACTGATGCAGGGGCTGCGCGACTGGTTGGCCGGCACGGAGCCCGCAGCACTGCATCAGGGTCAGGCAGGCAAACAACGCGCCCGCATCAGCGCCTCGGCCGATGCACCGGCCAACGAACTGCTGGCCCAGTGGGCACAAGGCCACACGCTCGATTGGTCTGCGCTGTGGCGTGGTCGCCACCCTCGGCGTATCGCATTGCCGGGCTATCCCTTCGCCAAGGAGCGCTATTGGGCAGCCTCCGCTTTCGGCTCGCCGGACACCGTCATGGCGCCCATCCCTGCGCCTGCCGAGCCTGTCGACGGCGATCAGGCGCTCGACGAGATCCTGCAGCGCGTGGTCGACGAAGCGATCGCTCCCGCTGAAGGCGCCCGCCTGCTGCGCGCCCTCGTCTGAACACGCCGCCGCGCGGCTCTTGCAGCGCCACCCGTCGGTGGCTGCCGCCTCCATCGCACATCATCGAGTTGTCCTGGCCATGATCGATTTCGTCGAGTACGTCGTCTCCGAACTCAAGCACAAACGCTTGTCCAAACAGGAGGCGCTGGGGTTGATCCGCCAGCACGGAGGTGGCGTCGCCCGCGCTGCGGCGGCGCTGCATCCGCTGCTGCACCGGAACACCTCTGAGCTGGGCCAACTGAGCTTTGCGATCCGCTTCGATGGCAGTGAGTTCTTTCTACGCGATCACCGCGTCGCCGGATCCAGCGTGCTACCTGCGGTGGCCTACCTGGAAATGGCGCGTGCGGCCTTGGCCCTGGCGTTGCCAGAAGAAGCCGGCCAGGGCCAACTGGAATTGCGTGATCTGGTGTGGGCGCAGCCTGTGCGTGTGCCCGGACAGTCCGAACTCAGTCTGCTCATTGATGAAGATGCATCGCCCGGATCGCTCAACATCGAAGTGTGCAGTGCTGCTGATTATCTGCACTTCAAGGCACAGGCGCGTTTCGTCTCGGCCGCCGCGGCGCCTGCGGTTTCGATCGATGTTCTGAAATCCGACTGCAGCTCCGGGCAGGAAAGCGGCGAGCAGCTCTATACAGCGATTGCCCGCGCCGGCATCGAGCTGGGGCCGGCGCAGCGTGGCGTGCGCAGGCTCTGGCTAGGCCAGGGGCAAGTGCTGGCCGAACTGCATTTGCCGGAAAGCGTCGTGGCGACGGCACAGGACTACGTCCTGCATCCCAGCCTGCTCGACAGTGCCGTGCAGGCCGCTATGCGCTTGCTGGCCCACGACGATGAGAACGCCGGCACACCGCTGCCCTTCGCTCTGGATCGTCTGCAGGTGCTAGGCCCGTGTGAACCCACGATGTGGGCGCGTGCCCGACTGGAACTGGGGCACGCGCAGGCCGAGGCCCGGATCGCCCGTCTTGATATCGACCTCTACGCTGCCAATGGCGAATTGCGCCTGCGCATGCAGGGCCTTTCAGCGCGGCGCCTGTCAGCCGCTGCCAGTGCACCGAGCCAGGACGGCCTGTTGCTGGCTGAGCCCTGCTGGGAAGCGGAGCTGTCTGCACAGGTGCCTTCTGTCTTGCCGCGGCGTCTGCTGTTGTGCTGCCTACCGGGGCTGGACGTGGACCGCTTGGCCAAACTGTCCCAATCGGCTCAGGGCGGTTGCCATCTGGTCGGCACGGCCACCGCCCTGCCGCAGAGCTATACGGAAGCCGTGCTGGCCTTGTTCGACGAGCTCAAAGCCTTGCTCGGGCGTCCTGGCGGACTGCCGTGTCTGCTGCAGGTAGTCGTGCCCGAGGGCGTCGACGCCGCTGTCTTCGAAGGACTCTCGGGCCTGCTGCAGACCGCGCAGCAGGAGCAGCCGAACCTGCACGCGCAGTTGCTGCGGGTGCCTGCGGACATCGCGATCGACACCCTGGCGGCGTGGCTGGTGGAAGAGGCGACCCATCCGCAGGAACCCTTGATCTGGCGCGACCAGGAGCAACGCCGAGTGCGTCGCTGGCGCGAGCTTGATCCAGCGAGCACGCACGATGATGGCGGGGTCGCGCTGCGCACCGACGGTGTCTATCTGATCACCGGCGGCCTCGGCGGCCTGGGCAGTTTGTTTGCGCATCGGCTGTTGGCGCAGGGACCGTCTGTACAGGTACTGCTGTGCGGAAGGGCGTCGGCCTCAGAGGAGATCGCGCAGCGACTGCAGTCTGAGTTCGGCGAGACCGCGGCGCGTGTCCACTACGACAGGCTCGACCCCGCGGATCGCAGCCAATGCGAGGAGGTGCTGGCCGCCGCAGTCGCCAGGTTCGGCCGCCTGGACGGCATCCTGCACGCCGCAGGCACGACGCGCGACGACTTCATTCAGCGCAAGCGGGCCGAGGACGTGCGCGCGGTGCTCGCGCCCAAGGTGGACGGCTGCGTACACCTCGACCACGCCAGCCGCGATCTGGCGCTGGATTTCCTGCTGCTGTTTTCGTCGGGCGTTTCGGCATTCGGCAATAGCGGCCAGGCCGACTATGCCGCCGCCAATGGATTCATGGACGGTTTCGCCGAATACCGCAACGCACTGCGATCGCGCGGTGTACGCCAGGGCCTGTGCCTGTCCATCCACTGGCCGCTGTGGCAGCACGGCGGCATGCGCGTGGATGCGGGCAATCAGGCGCACTTGGAGCGTCGCAGCGGCATGCGCGCAATGAGCACAGCGCAAGGCATGCAGGCCTTCGAACTCGCCCTGCAGCGCAAGCTGCCACGCCTGCTGGTGGTGGCGGGTCGCCTGCCGCTTTTGCGCGCCTACCTGCTGGCCGCACCGGGCAGTCCCACCGGCAGTCGCAACGGGGAGCCAGACAGGTTCGAGTCTTCGCCGCCTGCGCAGGCCGCCATGGACCTGTTGCCTCGCACCATCGCCTACCTGCGTACGCAGTTCGCCGAGGTCCTGAAGCTCGCGCCACAGCGGATCGAGCCCGATACCGCGTTTGAGCGCTACGGCATCGATTCGATCCTGGCCATGGACTTGACCAGCGCGCTGGAAGTCGGACTGGGTTCGCTGCCGAAGACGTTGTTCTTCGAAAATCAAAGCCTGCGCGAACTCGCTCAGACCCTGGTCGAGCGGCATGCCGCGCCCTTGTCCGCCCTGTTGGCGCCGCGTGTACAGGCCGCGCCGGTTGCGCAGGTAGCAGCCGCAGCGCCCGCTGCGCCATCGGCGGAGACGCAAAGCACTCGCAGAGGACGGCGCCGGCCACAGCGGCTACCCGGTGGCGCAGGCCAGGCTGAGCCCATCGCCATCGTCGGCATCAGCGGCCGCTATCCGCAGTCCGATGACCTGGATGCGTTCTGGGACAACCTGCGCGCGGGCCGCGACTGCATCACCGAGGTGCCCCAGCAGCGCTGGGACTGGCGCGAGTATTTCAGTGAAGACCGCAGCGTCGAGGGCCATCACTACAGCAAATGGGGCGGCTTCATCTCGGGCGTCGATGAGTTCGACCCACTGTTCTTCGCGATTCCGCCGGTCGGCGCCGAACTGATCGATCCACAGGAACGCCTGTTCCTGCAGCACGCCTGGATGGCGATCGAAGACGCCGGCTATACCCGCGCCGGGCTGCGTGCAGCGGCGCTTGAGGAGCAACAGGGACAGGTTGGCGTCTACGTCGGCGTCATGTATGGCGAGTACCAATTGCTCGGCGCTGAATCCAGCCTGCTGGGGCGTCGCGTCGGCGTGCCACAAAGCTATGCCAGCATCGCCAACCGGGTGTCTTACGTGCTCAACCTGCACGGCCCGAGCATGACGCTCGACACCATGTGTTCGTCTTCGCTCACCGCCCTGCATCTGGCCTGCCAGGACCTGCGCCAAGGGCGTATCTGCGCGGCGCTCGCCGGTGGCGTCAATATCAGCATCCATCCGAACAAATACCTGATCCTGAGTGCGGGCCAGTTCATCTCCAGCGACGGCCATTGCCAGAGCTTCGGAGAAGGCGGAGACGGCTACATTCCCGGTGAGGGCGTTGGCGTGGTGGTGCTGAAGCGTCTGTCTGACGCCGAGCGCGACGGTGACACCATCCATGGCCTGATCCTCGGTTCGGCGCTCAACCACGGCGGCCGCACCAATGGCTATTCGGTGCCCAACCCGAAGGCCCAAGCGGCAGTGATCGCACGCGCGCTGCGCGAAAGCGGCGTGCGGCCGCAGCAGGTCGGCTATGTCGAGGCCCATGGCACCGGCACCAAACTCGGCGATCCGATCGAGATCGCCGCACTCACCCAGGTGTTCCGCGCCGACACCGAGGCCACTCAGTTCTGCGCGATCGGCTCGGCCAAGTCGAACATCGGCCACTGCGAATCGGCCGCTGGCATCGCCGGGCTCTCCAAGGTGCTGCTGCAGATGCGCCATGGCCAGTTGGTGCCGTCGCTGCATTCGGCGGTACTGAATCCGCACATCGATTTCGCCGCCACTCCGTTCGTGGTCAATCAGACCCTGCGCCCCTGGCCGGCCCCGGAAGTCGAGGGCCGTGTCCTGCCGCGTGTGGCCGGCCTGTCCTCGTTCGGTGCCGGCGGCTCCAATGCCCATGTGCTGGTGCAGGAGTATGTGGACCGTCGACCGCGCAACACGGGCCCTGAGGCGCCCGTCCTGCTGCCGCTGTCGGCGCGTACGCCGGCGCAATTGCGGTTCAAGGTGGAGCAGTTGCTGGCCTGGCTGCAAGGCCAGCCCGAGGCTCCCGATCTGCAGGCGCTGGCGCACACCCTGCAAACCGGTCGCGAGGACATGGACCAGCGTCTTGCCTGGGTGCTCACCTCGCCCGAGCAATTGCAGGCTGCGCTCGTCGCCTGGTTGGAGCCGACCCCATCCCCCTGCGCCTGCTATCAGGGCCAAGCCAGTGCCGCCGGTGAAGGCCTGTCCGTCCTGGCGGAGGATGAAGACTTCCTGCAGGCGGTGGACCGCTGGATCGCACGGCGCAAACTCGACAAGCTGGCCGAGCTGTGGGTGCAGGGCCTGCGCATCGATTGGACTCGCCTGTACGCAGAGTCGCGACCGCAGCGCCTGCGCCTGCCAACCTATCCATTTGCGCGCGAGCGCTATTGGTTGCAGTTGCCACGCCCGCGTCAGGAGGCGCTTCGCGCGGCCCTGCACCCGCTGCTGCAGGCCAACACCTCGGACCTGTTCCAGCAACGCTATGCGGCCCACCTGCGCGGCAGCGAATACTTCCTCGCGGATCACCAGGTTCAAGCCGCGGGCGAGTCTGGCCAGCGCGTGTTGCCCGGTGTCGCCTATCTGGAAATGGCGCGCGCCGCCCTCGCTCAGGCGCTGTCACTGGACAGCACCGCGCCCATCGAACTGCACAATGTGGCCTGGCTGCAGCCGCTGCAGGTGGCGCAGCCGCTGGATCTTGAGCTGCAGTTGGAACCGCTGGCCGATGACCGCTTCGAGTTCCGCATCGAGAGCCGCGAGTCCGGCGAATCCGTGCTGCATTGTCAGGGCCTTGCGCTGGTCAGCCACTCCGACCCTGGCGGCAATGAGCAGCGGCTCGACCTCCCCGCCCTGCGTGCGCGACTGCCGCGCCAGGTAGACACCGGCCGGCTGTATGCCAGCTACGCCAGCATGGGCCTGCACTACGGTCCGCGCATGCGCGCCTTGACCACCATCCTGCTGGGCCAGGGTGAACTGCTGGCCGAATTGGAACTGCCGGCCCAGGCCGATCCGGACCCGCGCTGGTACCTGCCGCCGGCCCTGCTCGACAGCGCCCTGCAGTCAGCACTTGCCTTGCTGCCGGACTTTGATGCCGGCGATACGCCGGCTCTGCCCTTCGCTCTCGATGCACTGCACATTCTGCAGCCGTGTCCGCACCGGCTGTACGCCTGGGTGCGCGACTCGGCCAGCGACCCCGCCACCGGGCGCGAGGGCTTGCGCAAGCTCGATCTGGATTTGTGCGATGCGCAGGGCGTGCTCTGCCTGAGCCTGCGTGGCCTGAGTTCACGCCCACTGAAGCCCGCCATCGAGCACGGCCTGCTGCTGGCACGACGCGAGTGGCTCAGCCTGCCGGCCGCCGAACCGGTCACTGCCACTGGGGCAGCGGTTGCGACGGGTGCCGGGCATCGCGTGCTGCTCTGCGACCTGCCCGAACTGGACATCGCCGCACTTCGCGTGGCCCTCCCGGATGCGCAGCTGCACGTTGTCGACGGCAGCGGCCCGGGCGACAACCGCGGCCGCGGCAGTGCGCAAGACTTCGAAGCCGCCGTGCTTGACAGCCTGAGTCATCTGCAGGCGCTGTTGCAGCAATCGGGTGAACATCGCCAGCCTCTGCACCTGGTGGTCGGCTGTCGCGAGGGCGACAGTCTCAAGGCGGGTCTGAGCGGACTGCTCGACAGCGCCCGCCAGGAACAGCCGGCATTGCAGGCGCAATTACTGCTGTGCCCGCACGATACCCAGGCCGAGCAACTGGCCCGCTGGTTGGCCCAGGCGCAGGCCTATCCACAGTGTTCGCAGCTGCGCTTCAGCCACGCCGCAGCCCTGCCGCAGCGACCGCAATGGAGCGCCTTGGAGCACATTTCAGCCTCTGGCAGCGCCTGGCGCAGCTACGGCGTGTACCTGATCACCGGGGGGCTGGGTGGGCTGGGCGTGCTGTGCGCTCGCGAAATCCTCAGCCAGGCCGAACATTCGGTGGTGGTACTGAGCGGTCGCGCCGCCCTGGAGGAGCAGCACGAGCCGCGCCTGCTCGCCCTGCGTCAGGAGCTGCAACTCGCCACCGGGCGCCTGTGCTACCTGCAGCTGGACCTGGCCGACGCAGCAGCGGTTGAAGCCGGCGTGGCTGCACTGCTGCAACGGCATGGCCGCCTGGACGGCGTGTTGCACAGCGCCGGCACCACCCGTGATCGACTGCTGCTGCACAAGAGTGCGACCGAGGTGGCCGAGGTGCTGGCACCCAAGGTGGCCGGCAGCGTGAATCTGGATGCCGCCACGGCGAGTTTGCCGCTGGATTTCTTCGTGCTGTTCTCCTCGCTGTCGGCCTTCGCGGGCAATGCTGGCCAAGCCGACTATGCCGCTGCCAACGCCTTCATGGATCGCTTCGCCACGCAGCGCAATCGCCTGGTCGAACAAGGGCTCCGGCGCGGTCGCAGCGTCTCGATCCTGTGGCCGCTGTGGCAGGACGGCGGCATGCAGCTGGATGCGGATGCGATCACGCGCATGCGGCGTCTGACTGGCCTGGAGCCGCTGCAGACCGAGGTTGGTCTGCGCGCCCTGCAACAGGCCCTGCTGCTGGGCTGCGATCAGGTGCTGGTGGCCGAGGGTGAACTTTCGCGACTGCAAGCCAGCCTGCTGGCCGCGCCGCGGCTGGCGCCCAGGTCCTCGCCCGTACCGCCAAAGACCGTCACCGCATTTGCTCCAGCCCCGGCTCGCTCGGCGCTTCCAGCAGAGGCCGGAGACCCGCTGCTGCGGCTGCAGGCCTTCCTGGTCGAGGCCTTCGCAAGCCTGCTGCAGATCGATCCGCAGCAGATCGATCCACGCGCGCCGCTGGAGAACTACGGCATCGATTCGGTTTTGGCGATGAAGCTGATCCAGTCTCTGGAACAGCACTTCGGCAACCTCTCCAAGACCCTGCTGTTCGAGTATCAGAATCTGGCCGCACTGGCCACGCACCTGCTGAAGTCTCACCCACAGATCGTGCGCGAACGGATTCTGGGCGAGCGCGCAGCCGGACAAGCTGCCGAGATGCCAGCAGGCGCGCCTGCACCGACAGTACGCGCGACAACTGCCGGCGCAGGGCCCGCACCTAGCGCTGCCCGCGCACTGCGGCTGGGCGCCAGCCGACACGTTGCCAGCGCCCCATCGACTGTGCCTGAGGACCGGATCGCCATCGTCGGTCTGGCCGGACGCTACCCGCAGGCGGACAGCTTGCGCGAGTTCTGGCGCAATCTCGCCGGAGGGCGCGACTGCATCAGCGAAGTCCCGGCCGAGCGCTGGGACCACGCCCAGTACTTCGAGCCGACTCGCCACCAGCCCGGCAAGACCTACAGCAAGTGGGGTGGTTTCCTGTCTGGCATCGACCGCTTCGATGCTCTGTTCTTCAACATCTCGCCCAAGGAAGCCGAGCTCATCGATCCGCAGGAGCGGCTGTTCCTGGAGACGGTCTGGCACACGGTGGAAGACGCCGGCTACAGCCGCGAAAGCCTGGCGGGCCGCCAGGTCGGCGTGTACGTCGGCGTGATGTGGGGTCAATACGAACTGTATGCGGGCGAGGGCGTGCACGGCCTGCCGAGTTCGTCCTTCGCCTCGGTGGCCAATCGGGTGTCCTACTTCTTCGACTTCCACGGCCCCAGCCTGGCGGTGGACAGCATGTGCTCGTCCTCGTTGAGCGCCCTGCATCTGGCCTGCGAGGCCCTGCGCCAGGGCAGCGTGGAGTTGGCCATCGCCGGTGGCGTCAATGTCACGCTGCATCCCAACAAGTACCTGAGCCTCAGTCAGGGCGGATTCGCATCCAGCGATGGGCGTTGCCGCAGCTTTGGCGCCGGCGGCGATGGCTACGTGCCCGGTGAAGGCGTCGGTGCGGTGCTGCTGAAGCCACTGCAGCGCGCCCTGGCCGACGGCGACGCAATCTATGGCCTGGTTCGTGCCAGCGCCCTCAACCATGGCGGCAAGACCAATGGCTACACCGTGCCCAACCCGGTGGCGCAGGGCGACCTGATCCGCGCCGCGCTGCAGCGTGCCGGCCTCGGCTTGGGCGAACTCGACTACATCGAAACCCATGGCACCGGCACCTCCCTGGGCGATCCGATCGAGATCAACGGACTGCTGCGTGCCTGGGGCGAAGCGCCTCACGCAAATCACCAGCTGCCGATCGGTTCGGTGAAGTCGAACATCGGCCATCTGGAATCGGCTGCGGGAATCGCCGCGCTCAGCAAGGTCTTGCTGCAGTTCGAGCATGGGCAGTTGCTGCCCTCCCTGCATTCCGAGCCCGGCAATCCGCACATCGACTTCGCCTCCACTCCGTTCCGGGTGCAGACCACGCTGGCCGACTGGCCCCGCCCCGCGGGGCGGGCGCGTCGTGCTGGCATCAGCTCGTTCGGTGCCGGGGGCGCCAATGCGCACCTGATCGTTGAGGAGTTCATCGATCCGCGCCCAGGCGCGGCAGCCAGCGGCGAAGCTGAGCTGTGCCTGCTCTCCGCACGCACGTCGGCACAGCTGCGGGAGCAGGCCGAGCACTTGATCGAGGCCCTGCAGCTCGACCCGAGCGCGGCGCTGGCGGATATCGCCACCACCCTGCAACTGGGTCGCAGCGCCTTTGCCGAACGCTTGGTCCTGCAGGTGGGCGATCGTGAGGAACTGCTGGCCCGCCTGCGGCAGTGGTTGCAGACGCCCAGCGCGCCACTCGCTGGCGTGCTCAGCGGACGCATCGATCCGCGCCGCATGGACGACCCCATCCGCCTCACCCAGGTCCTGCAGCAGCGCGATCTGGCGGCCTTGGCCCAGGCCTGGGTGGCAGGCGCCGAGATCGATTGGACTGCACTGCCGCGCGCGCGGGCGCCGCGGCGCATCCGCCTGCCGGGCTATCCCTTTGCCCGCGAGCGCCATTGGATTGCTGGCGCGACGGTTGAATTGGATCGCGCAGCGCCGACGGACGGGCAGGCGGCGCACTTCCAGCCCAGCGCCCTGACTGCACTCGCACCGCAGCCGGCCACTCCGAGCACTCCGCAGCTGCTCCACCTGCGCGGCGCTTGGCAGCCGAGCGAACTCGCGGCGTCCGCAGCGATCTCGGCGGGGGCGACCCTGCTGCTGGGCCTGCCGGGCCCTCTGTTGGATGCCGTGCAGGAGGCTTTACGAGCCGAGCTGCGGGGGTCGGCGTGCGTGCGTGCGCGGCCGGCGCGCAGCTTCCGTCGGCAGTCCCGGCTGAGCTATCGGCTGGACTACAGCGAGCCGGACTTCGCGCGCCTGTTCAATGCGCTGGAAGAAGACGATCTGCGCCCCATGCGCTTTGTGCAGGTGCTGGAAGACGCGCCGAATCGCGGCGAACTGCTGGAGCGCGGACTGTTCTCCCTGCACGCCCTGTGCAGAACCTTGCTGGCCCGCAAGCCGCAGGCGCGCCTGCAAATCCTGCTGCTGGGACAGCATGCCGAGTCCGAACAAGCCGCCCTGCACGAAGCACTGGCAGCCTACCTGGGCAGCCTGGCGCAGGAGAATCCGCGGTTCGAATGGAAGCTGGTCTGCGCCGCACCCGAACTCGACCTCGGCCTGCTGGCGCAGCGCCTCAGCGACGAACTGAACTCTCCGCAAAACTGGAACCAGGAACTGCGCTATCTGCGCGCCGGCGAGATGCCTACCGGTGGGTCGGACACCGCACCGCCTGCGCTGCATCGTGAGCTGCGCGTGATCGAAGCCGTGCCGAGCGCGCGCGCAGACCAGGACACAGCAACCGGCCTGCGCCAGGCCGGCGTGTACGTCATCAGCGGCGGTCTGGGCGGGCTCGGCTATCTGTTCGCCGAGTCTCTGCGCCGGCAGTGCGATGCGCGTCTGGTCCTGACCGGGCGTTCACCACTCGACGCGGCCGCCCGCGAGCGCTTGGCCGCGCTCGACCCCAGTGGCGAGGTGGTGCTGTACATCCAGGCCGACGTGGCCGAGCGGGCCGAGGTGCATGCTGCACTGGAGACCGCGCGGCAGCGCTTCGGCGCAGTGCACGGGGTGTTCCACAGTGCCGGTGTGTTGCGCGATGCCTATGTGCTGCAGAAATCACGCGAGGATCTGCAGGCCGTGCTGGCGGCCAAGCTGCAGGGCTGCATCAACCTGGACCGTGCCACGCGCCGCGATGCCCTGGATCTGTTCGTCCTGTTCTCATCGGTGGCGGCGGTGTTCGGCAATGCCGGCCAGGCCGACTACGCCTTCGCCAACCGATTCCTCGATGGCTTTGCCGAGCGTCGTCAGCAACGTGTGGCCGCAGGCGAACGCCAGGGCCGCAGCCTGTCGATCAACTGGCCGTACTGGGCCGAGGGCGGCATGCAACTGGATACCGAGGCGCTCGCACGCATGCGCCGGCAGTACGGTTTCGAGCCGCTGCCCAGCGCGCTCGGCCTGGACTTTCTGCAGCAGGCACTGGCCGCTGAGGGCAGTCAGCACATCGCTCTGTATGGCCAAGCGGCGCTGCTGCGCGCGCGCCTGTGGCCAGGCCAGGCTGCACAGTTCGCGAGCGCCCCACCGCTGTCGGCCCCCCTTGCACAAGGGCAGGGCACAGCGGAGAGCTCAATCGCTGCGATCGAGTCCTATCTCAAGGGCTTGCTGGGTGAGCAGATCAAGCTGTTGCCCGATCGCATCGACAGCGAGGAGCGCTTCGAATCCTACGGGCTCGATTCGATGATGGTGGGCCGCTTGAACGATCGCCTGCAGGCGGATCTGGGCGAACTGCCGCGCACCCTGTTCTACGAGTACGCCAGCATCGCCGAACTGGCCGCGCATCTGCAGGCCGTCGCCGCACCCGCACTGGCCCGCTGCCTGCGGAGTGAGCCTGATTTGCCAGTGCGCGCTGCTGCGCCCCACCCCACGCAGACACAACCGAACCCGGGGGAAGTTGAGGCCATCGCAGTCGCGCCGGGCACGCATACAACGCGGGCAGTGCGTAGCGAGCCGCCGCCTGGCGAAGCCGAGCGCTACGCCATCGTCGGTGTGCATGTGCGTCTGCCTGGAGCCGACACCCTGCACGCGCTCTGGCAGGCCCTGAGCAGCGGCGCTGATCTGGTTCGCCGCGTGCCCCGCGAACGCTGGGACGCCGAACAGTTGTTCGATCCGGATCCTGAAGGCCGCGGCATCTACTGTCGCGACGGCGCCTTTCTGGAGGATGTCGACGCTTTCGATGCCGAGTTCTTCGGCATCAACGAAGAAGACGCCCCGTTGATCGATCCGCAGGAGCGGCTGTTCCTGCAATCGGCCTGGGCCGCGTTCGAAGATGCTGGCTACACCCGCGACGAGCTGAAGCGTCGCCACCCTGCTTCTGAGCGGCCTGGCGCTGGCGCGGCGGTGGGGGTGTTTGTCGGCGTGACTACGCGCACCTATGCACTGCTGGATACCGGCACGCCTGAAAGAGTGCCAGAGCGGGTGCCGGGCAGCATGGATTGGTCGATCGCCAATCGGGTGTCCTATGTGTTCGACTTCCAGGGCCCCAGCCTGCCGGTGGATACCGCCTGCTCGTCCTCCCTGGTGGCGATCCACCAGGCCTGCGAAAGCCTGCGTCGCGGCGAATGCCAAGTGGCCCTGGCGGGCGGCGTCAACCTGTATCTGCACCCGAGCAAGTACCGCTCCCTGTGTGGCCGCCGCATGCTCGCTGAACAGGGGCGCTGCCGCAGCTTCGGCGCGGGCGACGATGGATTTGTCCCGGGCGAGGGCGTCGGCGCCTTCGTCATCAAACCCTTGGCGCAGGCCGAGGCCGATGGCGACCACATCTATGCGCTGATCGCTGGCAGCGCCTGCGCACACGCAGGGCGCTCGAACGGCTATTCGGCCCCCAGTCCACAGGCCCAGGGCGAGTTGATTGCCGGCCTGCTGCAACGCAGTGGGATCGCGGCTGAAAAAGTCGGCTATGTGGAGGCCCACGGTACTGGTACTCAGTTGGGTGACAGCCTGGAGGTCGCCGCGTTGAGCCAGGCCTTCCGCCGCAGCAGTGAGGCCCGGCAGTTCTGCGCGCTCGGCTCGGTCAAGTCCAATCTCGGCCACGCCGAGGCTGCCGCCGGTATCGCCGGCATGGCCAAACTGCTGCTGCAACTACGCCACCGACAGATCGCCGCCACCCTGCACTGCCAGCCGCCCAATCCCGATCTGGATCTGCAGCGCTCCCCGTTCCGCCTGCCCCTGCAGTTGGAGCCCTGGCCGGTAGCCGCCGGTGAGCCGCGGCGCGCCTTGATCAATGGCTTCGGCGCCGGTGGCGTCAACGCCAGTCTGCTGCTGGAGGAGTACCTGCCAGCACCGGCAACGGTGGAGCACACCGGGCCGCAGCTGATCCTGCTGTCGGCGCGTGATGAGGCACGTCTGCGCGAGCAGGTGCAGGCCCTGCATGCAAGGCTGGCCAACGACGACGCGCTGGATCTGTGCCGCTTGGCCTGCACCCTGCAGCGCGGCCGCGAAGCTATGCCTCAGCGCCTGGCGGCCGTGGTGCCTGATCGCAGCGCGCTGCAAATGCTGTTGGCCCGCTACCTCGCCGAAGGCGAGGGCGCAGACCTGTGGCTGGGTCGCGTCGAGCCGCATCAGCGGCGGCGCCCGAGTGCCCCGCAGCGCATGGAGGCACACAGCCTGTACGTCGCCGGCGAGTTTGCTGCTCTGGCCGAACGCTGGATCGGCGGCGAACAACTCGACTGGCTGGAGCTGCAGTCTGCTCAGCGCGTACAGCGCTTGCCCCTGCCGACCTATCCGTTCGAGCGTCGTCGCTACTGGCTGCAGGTACCGCCCGCAAATGCGCCATCGACTGCGCCTGCGAGCGGACTGCATCCCCTGCTGCGAGCCAATGTCTCGACCCTGCAGCAGACCGCCTTCAGTGCCGAGTTGAGCGCCCACGCCTGGTATGCACTCGACCATCAGGTGCAGGGGCAAGCCGTGCTGGCCGGCGCCATCCAGTTGGAGATCGCCTGCGTCAGTGCAGCCATGGCCAGCGAGCAGCCCGTGCGGCGCATCGAAGACCTGGTGTGGATGCAGCCGTTGGTGCTCGGTGAGGAAAGGTCCAACCTCAAGGCCCTGCTGCGCAGCAATGGCCTGGGCGTGGACTGCCTGCTGGTCTCGGGCACGGGCGACGGGGAGCGCGTACTGCACAGCGAGGCCCGCCTGATCTGCGGTGAATCCGAGCTGCAGGCGCCAGCACCGGTGGACCTGCACAGCCTGCGCGAGCGCGCCCTGCGCCAGTTGGATGGCGGGCAGTGCTATCGCCAGCTGGCCGCGCACGGGCTGGTCTACGGACCAGGCTTCCGAACCCTGCGCGAGCTGCACATCGGTGCCGACTACGCGCTGGCGCGGCTGGAACTGGCAGCCGAACGTCTGTGCGACTTCGATCAGTACCTGCTGCATCCCAGCCTGATCGATGGCGCCCTGCAAAGCGTGCTTGGGCTGGCGAGCCCGGGCAGCGGCCCGCTGTTGCCGTTCGCAATCGATGCCATCGAACTGCATCGCCCCCTTCTGCCGCAGTGCCTGGTGCTGGTCGAGCCTGCCCGCGCGGCCAGCATCGGCAGTGAGATCCGGCAGTTCGACCTGCGCATTCTCAACGGTCGTGGCGAACTGTTGCTGCTGCTGCGCAATTTCTACGTCCGTGGCCTCGCCAGCGCGACGGCACCCGCGCAGGCACGAGCGTTGGAGCCGGCTGAATGAGCAGGCCGGTATGAACCAGGCAGTACTGCAGAACCGCCCCGATTCCTCGCCCCGAGTTTTTCTGATCGAGGTCGAACGGGGGCGCATGAAGAACAACAATTACCTGATCGTCGATCCGTCCAGCCGGCAGGCCGTGCTGGTCGACCCGGCCTGGCAGGTCGACAAGCTGCAGGCAACTATCGCTGCGGCCGATGCACAGGTGAGCGGGATCCTGCTCACTCACGCCCATTACGACCACATCGATCTCGCACGCCCATTGGCCGAGTTCTACAACTGCCCGATCTGGATGTCCGCGCAGGAAGTGGCGCACTCGGGCTTCGGCGCCCCCAGCCTGCAGCCGATTGACGAACGGCCCTGGCAGGTCGGTGGCCTGTGGATCGAACCTATCCTCACCCCCGGCCACACGCCGGGCTGCGTGTGCTTTCGGATCGGCGACAACCTGTTCACTGGCGATGTGTTGTTCGCCGAGGGCTGCGGCATCTGCACCAGCGTCGACGCGGCCCATCAGATGTTTGACAGCCTGGAAATGCTCAAGCGCAGGCTGCCCCCGCAGGTGCATGTGTTTCCTGGGCATACCTATGTCCGCCCACCTGGGCAGCGCTTCGGCGATGTGCAGGGTTTCAACATGTATTTGCAGTTTCGCGACCGCGACTCGTTCGCCGCCTATCGCCTGCGCCGCGGGCAAAGCGCCCAGTCCCTGCTCAATTTCCGCTGATTCGCACGCCCTGGCAGGCCCTGCGTCTGCTGCCTAATCCCCTGATTGGAGAACACCCGTGGTCCAGGTTGGAATCGAAGCGATGAATGCCTTTGCCGGCACCGCCTTTTTGGATGTCAAGAAACTCGCGGCCCATCGCGGCCTCGACATGAGCCGGTTCGAGAATCTGCTCATGAAGGAAAAATCCGTGGCACTGCCCTGCGAAGATCCAATCACCTATGCAGTCAATGCCGCCAAGCCGCTAATCGACGCGCTGTCGCCGGAGGAACGCGACCGTATCGAAATGGTCATTACCTGTACGGAATCCGCCTTCGACTTCGGCAAATCGATGAGTACCTACTGCCACGATCTGCTTGGCCTCAATCGCAACTGCCGACTGTTCGAGCTGAAGAACGCCTGCTATTCGGGCGTGGCGGGCCTGCAGATGGCGATCAATTTTGTGCTGTCACAGACCTCGCCGGGTGCCAAGGTGTTGGTGATCGCCACCGACATCTCCCGCTTCATGGTCGAAGAAGGCGGCGAGGCCTTGTCGGCCGACTGGTCCTTTGCCGAGCCCAGCAGCGGCTCCGGCGCTGTGGCGATGTTGATCAGCGACCGCCCCCACGTGTTCCAGATCGATGTCGGAGCCAACGGCTACTACGGCTATGAGGTGATGGACACCTGCCGGCCTTCCACCGATGGCGATGCCGGCGATACCGATCTGTCTCTGCTCTCCTACCTGACCTGCTGCGAGAACGCGTATCTGGAGTACCAGAAGCGCGTGGAGGGCGCGGATTTCAGCCATACCTTCGGATATCTGGCGTACCACACGCCCTTCGGCGGCATGGTCAAGGGCGCACACCGCAACATGCTGCGCAAGCTGGTTAAGGCCAAGCCTGACCAGATCGAGGCAGATTTCAACAAGCGCGTCACCCCGGGCCTGCAGCACTGCCAACGGGTCGGCAACATCATGGGCGCCACTGCAGCCCTGTCCTTGGCCAGCACCATTGAGCATGGCGATTTCGAACTGCCGCAGCGGGTCGGCGTGTTCTCCTATGGCTCCGGCTGCTGCTCTGAGTTCTTCAGCGGCATTGCTCGCAAGGAAGGTCAGGAGCGTCTGCGCGCGCAGGGCATCGGCGCCCGTCTGGATCGTCGTCACGAGCTGAGCATGCCGCAGTACGACGAGCTGCTTGAGCGCAGCCGCGCGATCAAATTCGGCACCCGCAACATGGAGCCCGATACCAGCTTCGTGCCGGAGGCCTACCGGGCCCTTGGGCAGCCGGTGTTGTTCCTGAAGCAGATCCGGGAGTTCCATCGCGAGTACGAGTGGATCTCATGAGCACGGCGTATTCGACGATCCGTCTGCGCATCGAGGACGGCGTGGGCTTCCTGCAACTGCATCGGCCCGAAGCCGGCAACGCGATCAACGACCGCCTGGTGGTGGAATTGGCTCAGGCTCTGGACACGCTTGAGCACGAGGTCGGCGTGATCGTGCTGGAGGGCCAGCCCGAAGTGTTCTGCGCCGGCGCCGACTTCGCGGAAATCCAGGCAGCACAGGTCCAGGATGGGCCCGCGCAGGCCAAGCCCGCGCAGGATCCCAAACCGCTGTACGCACTCTGGCGGCGGCTCGCGCTGGGGCCCTGCATCAGCCTGGCGCATGTGCGCGGGAGGGCCAACGCCGGCGGTGTCGGTTTTGTCTCCGCCTGCGACATCGTACTGGCTGATAACAGCGCGAGCTTTGGCTTGTCCGAGCTGCTGTTCGGGCTGATGCCGGCCTGCGTGCTGCCCTTCCTGATTCGTCGGGTCGGGCCGGCGCGAGCCAACTTTATGACTCTGAGCACCCAGCCGATCCAAGCCACCCAGGCCCGCGACTGGGGTCTTGTGGATGCCTGCGAAGACAACAGCGCAGCCCTGCTGCGCCGACAGTTGCGCCGCCTGCGCTGCCTGGATCGGGGGGCGATCGCCCGCTACAAGCGCTACGCCGCCGAGCTCGACAGCCTGATCGATCGCGCGTGTGCGCCGGCCCTGGCCGCCAACCATGAAGTGTTCAGTGATCTCACCAATCTGGCCGGAATTTCGCGCTACGTGGAGACCGGTCGCTTCCCCTGGGAGACACACTGATGTCGGCGTCCGTGCAGGCTCCGGGAACACCGATGTCCGTGGTCGAGATGGTCGATCTCGAACCCGGCATCGTGCGGGTGACCATGCAGGACCGCGTGCACAAGAACACCTTCACCGACGCCTTGATCGCCGGCCTGAGTGAGGCCTTTGCGCAGATCGCCGAGCGTGGCGACTGCAAGGTGGTGATCCTGACCGGATACGACAGCTATTTCTCCAGCGGCGGCACCCAGGAAGGCCTGCGTGAGTTGTACGAGGGGCGCATCCAGTTCACCGACAAGGACCTCTACAGTCTGGCCCTGAACTGTCCGATCCCGGTGGTGGCCGCCATGCAGGGGCATGGCATTGGTGGCGGCTTCGTGCTCGGTCTGTTCGCCGACTTGGTGGTGCTGGCTCGCGAGAGTGTCTACACGGCCAACTTCATGAAGTACGGCTTCACACCGGGCATGGGTTCGACCCTGATCCTGCCGCACAAGCTCGGCCCTGCGCTGGCGACCGAGATGATGCTGGGCGCCGGCACCTACCGCGGCGAGGACCTGAAGCTGCGTGGCGTGCCGTTTACTGTGCTGCCTCGGGAGCAGGTGCAGGCGCACGCGCTGGAACTCGCACGCAGCCTGGCCGAGAAGCCACGAGTCTCGCTGGTCGCGCTGAAGGATGAATTGGTGTCCGAGCTGCGCGCCCAACTGCCTGTCTGCATCGAACGGGAAGTCGCCCTGCACGCGCAGACCTTTCACCAGCCGGAAGTCCGGCAGCGCATCGAGTCTCTGTTCGGCCGCTGATCCTTGCATGCCGAGCCTGTCGAGTTGCACGCGATCACCGGGAGCCAACACGCCGCTCGATCCATCCCGTCACGATCTATCCCGCCCCTTCCGATGTCCCAAGGAGTCCACCATGCAGAGCCGTGAAGCCATCTTCGAAATCATCGTCCGCCACACCCTGGAAGTGCTGCCTGCACTTGAAGGGCGCAGCCTGCAACCCAGCGATTCGCTGCGCGCGCTCGGCGCCAACTCGATCGACCGCGCCGACATCATCATGATGACCTTGGAGACCCTGTCCCTGGACGTGCCCCTGGTGGATATGGCCAAGGCCGAAAACATGGGCGAGTTGGCCGGCATCCTCCATGCCCGTGTCTGAGCCCGCGCCCCTCGTCAGCGGGCTTGGCGTCTGTTCGGCCATCGGCCAGGGCCAGCAGGCCTTCTCGCAAGCTTTACTGGCCGGTGCTCAGCGTTTTGCGCCGATGCGCCGGCCCGGCCGGCAGCGGCCAGCGCCGGAAGGCGGCAGCGCGCTGAGTTATCTGGGCGCGGAAATCGAACAACTGCAGGTGCCGGCCGAGCTGCCGGCACGCTCACTGCGCACCGCCTCACTCTCGGCGCAGGTGGCAGTGACGACCCTGCACGAGGCCTGGGCAGATGCCGCGCTCGATGGCATCGATCCGCTGCGTATCGGTCTGGTGGTGGGCGGTTCCAACCTGCAGCAGCGCGAGTTGGTTTGCCAGCACGAGCACTATCGCGGACGCGAGGCCTTCCTGCGCCCGACCTACGGGCTGAGCTTCATGGACAGCGACCTGTGCGGACTCGCCACCGAACTGTTCCCGATCCGCGGCTTCGCGCATACGCTGGGCAGCGCGTCGGCCAGCGGCCAGGTGGCCGTGATAGAGGCGATGCGCGCGGTGCATAGTGGCCGCGTCGACATCTGCATCGCGCTCGGTGGCCTGATGGACCTGTCCTACTGGGAGTGCCAGGGCCTGCGTTCACTGGGCGCGATGGGAAGTGATCGCTATGCCAGCGAACCAACGCTGGCCTGTCGCCCGTTCGACCGCGATCGCGATGGATTCATCTACGGCGAGTCCTGCGCTGCCGTGGTGGTCGAATCCGAATCGTCCTTGCAGCAGCGCCGCCGCAGCGCCTATGCGCGCCTGAGTGGCTGGGGCCTGAGCCTGGACGGCAATCGAAATCCCAATCCTTCGGTAGAGGGCGAACTCGCAGCCATTGCGCAGGCCCTGAGCAGGGCAGGGGTCGAGGCCTCCCAGGTCGACTATCTGAATCCGCACGGTACCGGCTCGCCACTGGGCGACGTGACCGAATTGGAGGCCTTGCGCCGCGCGGGCCTGCATGGCGTGCGCCTGAACACCACCAAGTCGATCACCGGGCATGGCCTGAGTGCGGCGGGTGCGGTCGAGCTGGTGGCCGTGCTCCTGCAGATGCGCGCTGGAAAGCTGCATCCCTGCCGCAATCTCGAACACCCGATCGATGCGGATTTCGATTGGGTCGGCGTTAGCGCCGAGCCCCACCCGATCCGCACCGCACTGAATCTCAGCATGGGCTTCGGTGGCATCAACAGCGCGGTCTGCATCCAGGCCGTTTGACCCTGCAGGCGCACCGCCTGCTCCCCTTCGTCTGTCATTCGGAGTCGCAATGAAGACCTATATGTTTCCTGGCCAGGGTTCACAGGCCAAAGGAATGGGCGCCGGCCTGTTCGAGCGCTTTCCCGAGTTGTGCGAGCGCGCCGACGCCGTGCTGGGCTATTCGATCCGCGAGCTGTGTCTTGAGGATCCGCAGGAGCGCCTGGGCAAGACCCAGTACACCCAACCGGCCCTGTATGTGGTCAATGCCTTGAGCGGCTATGCGCGCATCGAAGACGCAGGCCGCCCTGACTTTCTGGCCGGCCACAGTTTGGGCGAATTCAATGCCCTGTTGGCCGCTGGCTGTTTCGACTTCGAAACCGGCCTGCGCCTGGTGCAGAAGCGCGGGGAGCTGATGGGCCAGGTGGTCGGCGGCGGCATGGCGGCCGTGCTGAATGCGAGCCGCGAGCAAATCGAACAGATCCTTGCCGACAACGGCCTTTCCAACCTGTCACTGGCCAACTACAACTCGCCGTCGCAGATCGTGATCTCCGGCCTGGCCGAGGAAATCGCGCGTGCTCGCGAGTGCTTCAAGCAAGGCAAGATCCGCTTCTACCCCCTGAACACCAGCGGCGCCTTCCACTCGGCCTATATGCGTGAGTCGATGGAGGCCTTCCGGGCTTTCCTGCAGGAGTTCGAGTTTGTATCGCCCGCGATACCGGTGATCGCCAATGTCAGCGCGCGCCCCTACCAGGCCGGTGCCCTGCTCGACACCCTCGCGCGGCAGATCGCCAACACGGTGCAATGGTCGGACAGCGTCCAGTACCTGCTGGCACTGGCCCAGGCACGCAATGAGCCGATCGAGTTCGTCGAACTCGGCCCGGGTGAGGTGCTGACCCGCCTGGTCGAAGCGATCCGCCAGCAGACCCCGGCGACGCGGATCGAGCAAATTCTGAGCGAGGAGAAGCTTGCCTCAGCGCAGCGCAATGCCGTCGAGGTGCCAACGCCAGCCACGATCGCGCCGACTGTCAGCGCGCCGACGCAGGTCGGGGCCACACCTGCGCATCAGCTCGCGGCTGAAGGCAAGATTGCGCACTGGAACCAACAGCACCCGGTCGGCACCGCCGTGCGCTCCAAGCTGCTGCCCGAGCAGGCTCTGGAAACTCGCAGCGAGGCTGTACTGCTGTTCGGCCATCGCGCCGCGGTCTATCTGAAGGGCTACAACGGCTACTTCGACCTCGACGAGCTCAGCGCCGCCTGATGCCGAGCAGGATCTTCGCGCTCTCCGACATCCACGTCGACTACGAGGCCAACGCCCGCTGGATCCAGGGCCTGTCGCGCCAGGACTACCGCCAGGATGTGTTGATCCTGGCGGGCGATGTCAGCCATCGGCAAGCCCTGTTGCGGACAAGCTTGCAGGCCCTGGTGGCCTGCTTCCAGCAGGTATTGTTCGTGCCCGGCAACCACGATCTGTGGGTGCCGGGCGAGCCCGGCAGAACCTCGCTGGACAAGTTCGAGGAGGTGCAGCGCACCGCCGCCGAGTGCGGGGTACAGACCGCTGCCTGCCGGGTCGGCGATACCCTGCTGGTGCCTCTGCTGGGCTGGTATGACTACAGTTTCGGCGCGCCCAGCGAGGAACTGCTGCGAACCTGGGCCGACTATCGGGCCTGCTGCTGGCCAGAGCTGGAAATGGCCGAAGTGGCCCTGCTGTTCGAGCGCATGAATCGGCTACCCGCGCGCCATGATGTGAAGACCGTGATCAGCTATTCACACTTTCTGCCGCGCATCGATCTGGTGCCGAGCTATGTGCCTACGCGTCATCGCGTACTCGATCCGGTGCTCGGCAGTGTGCGCATCGAGCAGCAGCTGCGCAGACTGCAGCCAGACATCCACGTATACGGCCACAGCCACATCAACCGCTCGCTGAAAATCGATGGAGTGCGCTACATCAACAACGCCTACGGCTATCCGCAGGAAGACGTCATCGCAGCCAAGCGCCTGCTGTGTATCCATGAGACGGCCTGAGCTCGAGCCCGGGAGAATCGACCTCTGGCTCTGCCGCTACCAGAGCATCCACGATCCACGTCTGCTGCAGCACTATCTGGGCCTGCTGAACCCCACCGAGCGTGAGCGCCAGCAGCGCTTCCATTTCGCTGACGATCGTCAGCGCTACCTGCTCACCCGGGCCCTGGTGCGCTGCGTGCTGTCGCGCTACGCCACGGTCGCCCCTGCCGACTGGCGCTTCGCTGAGAACGCCTACGGCCGGCCGGCCATCGACCCAGCTCACGGCAGTGATCTGGAGTTCAACCTCTCGCACACTCGCGGCCTGATTGCGCTGGCGGTGGCACGGCGGCGCGTCTTTGGCATCGACGTTGAGAATCTCGCCGAACGCCAGCCCTCACTCGGAATCGCCGACCGCTTCTTCTCGGCAGAGGAGGCCGCAGCGCTAGCGAAATTGCCCGGCGCACTGCAGCAGCGGCGCTTCTTCGAGTACTGGACCTTCAAGGAGGCCTACATCAAGGCGCGTGGCATGGGCCTGTCCCTGCCGCTGGATCGCTTCAGTTTCCGCTTTCCAGCGGACGATGGAGTGCAACTGCAGATACATCCAGAACTGAACGATCCAGCGGAGCGCTGGCAGCTCTGGCAACTGGCACCCAGCGACTCCTGCCTGCTCGCCCTGTGTGCCGAACGAGCGTCCGCACCGACTCTTCTGCGGGCGCGGCAGATCATTCCTGACGTCCACGACGAAGCGCTGGACTTGCCCCCACTGCGCTGCGGTGGATTCGGACCTACTGCCTAGCCAGGCACGATCATCCGTAGCCACGACGCGCATACCTCCTCGCCGCTCGCATACGTGCGCCAGTGGTTCACCGCATCGCTGCACTCGCATTGAGAGCGCCTGCTCCGCAGCACGCGCGGTCAATCGCGGGCGGAGAACAATTCATGGCCGAAGGTCTTCCGGCTGCGATCTATGGGCTCGCTATCAGCATGTGGGCGAAGCGCTGTGCGATCACCGGATCCAGACCGTGCGCAGCCGGCAGGATCGCCATGCGCAGGGCCAGTTCGCGCACCTTGGCACGCTCCTCCGGGTGCTGGGCACAGTGTTGCAGCAGGCTCTGCGTCTGCTGATCGAGCTCCGCGCTGGCAGCCAGCCAGCGTGGATCCATGCGCGGCACTCGCGAGAAGCGCGCGGCGTTCATCGCCTCCGGACGCCAGCGAAAACTCAGTGCGCTGCCATCGTGGTTGGCCTCGATCGACAAGGTCTGGCCGGCATCGACCTCAAGCTCAGCAACGAACTGCAGGGCCTGCTTCCAATGCAGGGTCGAGCCAGGGGCATTCGACAGCTGGCCCTCGCCGTCCAGCTGCAGGTCGAACCAGAACAGCACCGCACTGGCCACGCCGGACTCGATGACGACAGGCGATAACTCGCGCGTAGCGGGGCTGAGGTCGGCCTGTGCGAAATCGAACGCGAACACTTCGATGGGTGCGCAGAGCGGCCGATAGGGCAGGCAGGCCGCGTCCACATTGCTGTAGCCAGGGCTTGCCAGATAGGGGTTGAGCAGGCTGGCGTCGATACCCAGTACGCGTTCGAAGCGGTACTCCACCACTTGCGCGAACAGCCGCGCTGCGCGGGGCAGATAGCGCGCATGCGCTGCAAGCAGATGTTCACGGGCATAGGCCAGAAAATGCAGGATGCCCTCACCCAGCAGGCCACAGTCGAACAATTCGAACAGCGCCAGGTCCGCGCGCTGCGGCAGGTCCTCCGGCAGTTTCAGTTGCCGGCAGTCCTTGCCCACGATCCGAATCTGTTCGGCCAGCCCATTGGCCGCCACGATATCGCCCGCGATCTTGGCCAGCGCTGGACTGCGTTCGCAGCCAAGGACCTGCTCGGCGCCGGCGCGCGCCGCCAGCATCGACAACAGCCCACAGCCCGCGCCGATGTCCAGCACCCGTGCCTTCGGCGCGACCGCAAGCTCCCGCGCGATGGCATCGGCATAGGCCCGGTTGCGCTGCGCATCGCCCAGCATCGGGCCGAACCAACTCGGCAAGGGGGGCTCGCGTACCGCTTCGTTGCCAAACGGCAGGCGCAAACGCAGGCGCTGCTCGCGCACAGCGATCTGCACCTGCAAGGGATGCTCAACGGCGACCTCGACAGGTCCCACGTGCTGCACGGCGGGGCGCAGAGAGCGCAGCGGGCTGTCAGGTGCGGAGCTCAGCGTCTGCGTGCCGAGGTCCAGCTCGAACCAGTACAGCAAGGCGTCAACACGGCCCGCGCGCAGCACCGGCAAGGCCAACTCCCAATTGCACTCATGGAAGTCCGCAAAATCGATGCGGCCGGCACTGACCGGCGCACTCAGCGCCGACCACAGCGCGGGATCGGCATCCAGCGGCTGCGGATACAGGCTCCAGCGCAGCGGTGCCAGCGCCTCAAGGGCGAAAGGCGCTTGCGGATAGCGCCATTCGATCGCCATCACGAACACCTGGGCAGACGCCGGCAAGACACGCAGTGCCTGATCCGCCGGCAGCCCCTGCGCGAACTCACGCACAGCCTGCACGATGCCAGTGCCCAGCAGGCTATGGTCGATGCCCGGGAACACCAGGCAATCACCGTCACCAGCCGCAATGTGCTCGGCGCACTCGATAGAGAATCTCTCGCTGAACTGTTCGAAGGCCGCCTGGCGAGCGGCAGCCGCCTGCTCGGCATCCGCCGGCTGTGCATCTAGCTGCACTGCATCGAGTTCGCCCGGCAGCCAATGCGCTAGAAAGTGCTTCTGCGCCATGCCCTGAACGATCCGCGCCTGCAGTGGATGATCTTCCACACAGCGCACCTGCTGAGCACCGGCTTGCAGCGCGCGCAGAGCGAACACCCCGAGTTCGCTGCCGCGAAAGCAGGGCCGGGCCCCCGATAGCCCATCCAGAACCGGCTGCCAGGCCGCCAGCCACTGTGGATCCTGCAGACGCTGCAGGCTGTGTCGCGGTGCGTGCTGGCCGCTGTAGCGGCGCAACAGCTGACGCAGACCTTCGACGCGAAAGTCCTCTGCATCGACGGGCAGTTCTGGCGCATCGAACACATCCGGGCTCACGCCCTTGAAGGTCTGCGTATCGGCTTCGGCAGCAGCCGCTGCGGCCTGTGCTTGCAGGAGGGCCTGCTCGATCGCTTGCTCCAGGGCCTGCCCCGCTGCAGGCTCCACGGACCGCAGGCGCCGCGCGGCCTGCAAGGCTTCGCTCAGGCGCCCTAGCCCCTGCAGCAGACGCGCGCAGGCGGAAAGATGCTCGGGGTGGTCGGGCTCAAGCCGCAGCAGTTGCTCGCGATAGCCCAGCGCGGCTTCGTCCTGCCCCTGCTGCTCGCACTGCTCGGCCATATGCTGCAGATACGGTCTGGCGGCATGCAGCAGGTTGTCGGGCACGCGCGTCAACGCGGCCTGCATGTGCTCGGCATCGCCGGAATGCAGGGCGGCTTCGAGTTCACGGCTCCACTCGTTCATGCACAGTGTCCTCAGGCCAGCGCGAGCACGGCGGCGAGATTGCGGGCGTCCTGACCGTAGGGGGTCAGGGTGGCATGTGCGCTGGATGCCGAGTCCTTCGGCAAGGCGTACTTGACGAAGGTCGCCAAAGTGCCGGACGGGCCCAGGTCGACGTACCGGTGCGGCCCCTGCGCCTCCAATGCCGCCAGCGCCTCGCGGAAGCGGATCGGATGTCGCACCACATGCCAGAAGTCCTCGGCCCCCAGCCGGTCGAGCGCGGCCGCGCGTGCACAGCAGATCAGCGGCAGGCGCGGCGGGCGCACGGGCAGCCCGCCCATGAAGGCCCGGAAGTCGTCGCGAGCAGCATCGATCCAGCGCGAATGAAATGCGTAGGACACCGCCAGACGCTGATGACTGATGCCCCGGCGCTTCAACTCGGCTTCGATCGGTTCCAGCGACGGCAGGGCGGCGGCGACGGCGAAGTGACCCTCAAAATTCAGCGCGGCCAGTTCGCTGTGCTCGCTGAGGAAGGGCTCTGCGTAGAGCGCCGGTGTGGCGAGAATGGCGATCATGCCGCCCCGTTCGCAATGGGCCTCGAAGGCTTTGGCCTGGTGGATCACAGCAGCCAGCGCATCCTCGACATCCACGCTGCCGGCGATCACCGCCGCCACGAACGTGCCCAGGCTGGCACCGAGCACAAGATCCGGACGCAGGCCGCCCGCGATCAGCCGTTGCGCCAGCGCGTACTCGAACATGAAAATCGCCGGATGCGTAAGCAGTGTGCGGTCGAACACATCGGCCTTGCCACCGGCCAGCACCGCATCGAGTACGCGTTTGCCGGAGATTCTTCTGGCGACCTCATCCAGGCTGTGCAGGCAGTCGCGAAAGCCCGGGTCCTGCTCCAGCAGTTGCCTGCCCATCTGGTAATAGTGCGAACCCTGGCCAGAGAACATGAAAACCGTGCGCGCGCTTTGCATGGATCAACCTGTGCGAGGGGCGAGCGGGCGACCATAGCGGATCCGGATGTAATCCGCACGACGCGCTTCCCAGCGCAATTGTCATGTAGGCACGCTCGGTTCCGTCTGTGGGTCGGGGCTTTCGGACAGGCCGTCCCTGGCCTGTCGACAACCCTCGCCGGCATCCCTGCCAGCGACCCTTCGGGCTGATCGACCGCCTCCCGCCGCTCCCCAGGGGCCCCGTGGAAGAGCGCGGGCTCCTGCCCGCAGAAGCCGCGCTGTCGTAGCAGAATCTCGGCCTGCATACTGAGGGTGTAACCGCATGAAGTTCGACAACATGACGCAAGTTGACGACTACACATGGCGGCTGGAACCAGGGTTCGATTCGTTGCAACCGCTCGAAGCGCTGTTCGATGCGCTGCGCGAGGGCTCGCAGCGTGACCTCCTGTTTCGCGGCCAGAGGGACGCAAGCTGGTCGATCAACTCGACCTTTGCCCGCAGTGACGAGACCCAGAAACAGATCAGGACGGCTGAGGGTGTCGAGCAAGCCTACAAGCGCTTCTATTTCGATCAACTCGCTCGCAATGTGCCCTCGGACGAACTGCAGCGTTCAAGAAGCGAAGACAAACACTATGAGCTTCATCGACGCATGCAGCAGCATCCAGAAGACTTCGATGAGGACTGCCGTCGCACCGGCACTCTCCTGATCGACTGGTCGCGATGCTTCAAGGTCGCGCTCGCGTTCGCATGTGACAGACCATCGAACGATGGGCTTTCCGCTGAAGGCGTGCTCTACATAGTCGACCCGCAGAAACTCACCCCCAGCTTCTGGAAAAAGCCACTCATCGAGGCGTTCCGCCGCCTGTTCGAGGAAGCTGCTCGCGGAAGCTTCAGCATCCCAGCGCTCTTGATACACCCCAGACTGGGGCAAGAGTATCTGCCCTACGCGCCTACACTCCACGAGACAGTGACGCAGCACGTTATCTCTCATTCTAGGGCGGCTTTGTTCGGAGACTCCCATGCCAAAGCCGTTGCGGGTTCGCCCGCCAGAAACATCTTCCGCC